>NZ_KV787106.1:0-47953 GCF_001807025.1 Corynebacterium sp. HMSC11E11
GACGCCGCCCCGATTCGGGGCGGCGTCGTCGACGTTCGCGGGGCCGTTACAGCCGCAGGAGCCTGGCCAGTCCGCGGGGCTCGCGGGAAGCCTCCGGGCGGACGTGGATCACGGCCGGCGGCGGCAGATCCGGCGTCTCCATCGCCATCGCCTCCTCGGTGGTGGCCGTCCACGCCGAGGCGTACAAGGTGATGCGCCAGATCAGGTAGAACACGACCATCAAACCGATGATCGGGCCGAAGACCGCGCCGGCGGGGTTGGACAGCGCGTTGGAGAAGAACAACGAACCCAGCTGCTTGACCACCTCGAGGCCGATGGCGCCGATGACCGCGCCCTGGGCGGCGGGGCGCAGGGGAACCTTGCCTCGCGGCAGCGTGGCGAGCATCCAGAAGAACAGGACCCAGTTGGCCACCAGGCCGATGAGGATCGCGACGACCGTCGTCAAGGTGCCGATGCCCGGAACCTCGTCCAAGCCCACGCGCTCCACCAGCGTCGCCGTCAGGCCGGAGGAACCGATCGCCGTGATGGCGAAGGTCAGGCCGATCATCAGCATCATGCCCAGCAGGCGAACCAAATCGCGCAGCTTGCCCAGCACGAAATTCTCGGCGAGGATCGGACGCTTCCACAGGGCGGTGACGCCCATGCGCAGGTTGCCCATCCAGCTCAGGCCCGACCACAGGGCGGTGACGAAACCGATGGTGAACACGCCGCCGGCCTGGCTGACCGCGCTGTCGATGATCGCCGACACCGTCTCGCCCATCTCACCGCTGAGATTGTCGGTGATGGCGTCCTCGATCTGCTGCATCATCTCGTCGTTGCCGCGCAGCACGAAACCGATGATGGCGAACACCAGCATCAACAGCGGGAAGACCGACAGGACGGAGAAATACGTGACGCCGGCGGCGAAGTGGTTGCCGCCCTCCTGCGAGTAACGCTCCTGCATGCGCATGATGTGGTCGAACCACTCGTACTTCATGCGCATCTTGTCGACGAAACCGGGGTCGTCGTCCGTCACCCGCTCGATGCCGTAGCGATCCGTCTTCTTCGGGTCTGGGCGCGTCGATGTTGCCACCGGTCGAACCTGCTTTCGTCGTTGAGGGAGACGGTGGCCGGTGTCCGACCGCGCCACCCGGGCGAACGTGTCTCGGTCAGCTTACCGGCATGCACCGATGACGACGCGGTGAGCGTCGTAAAGCAGCCGGAATGAAACGAAGCCGTTACCGAACGGACGAACGGAGGAAACCGACCCGCTCGTACACCTGCTCCAACGTGCGCGACGCGACGTCGCGCGCGCGGACCGCACCATCGGCGAGGATGCGCTCCAGCTCGCCGCGATCGGCCATCAGCTCGTCGTACCGGGCCCGCAGCGGAGTGGTGAAGGCCTCCAGCGCCTCCGCCGTATCGCTCTTGAGCTGGCCATAGCCCGCACCCGACGTCTGGTACCCGGACACGAGGTCGTCGATGGGCACGCCCGTCAGGCTCGACTGGATGACCAGCAGATTGGACACGCCCGGCTTGTTCTCGCGGTCGAAGCGGATCTCGCCGTCGTTGTCCGTCACCGCCGACCGGATGCGCTTGGCCGACACCTTCGGATCATCGAGCAGATTGACGATGCCCTTCGGGTTCGAGCCCGACTTGCTCATCTTCGACGTCGGATCCTGCAGATCGTAGATCTTCGCCGACCCCTCCAGAATGTGCGCCTCCGGAACGACGAACGTCTTCTTGTATCGCGAATTGAAACGCTGCGCGAGCGTGCGCGCCAACTCCAGATGCTGACGCTGATCCTCGCCCACCGGCACCAGCTGCGGGCGGTAGAGCAGAATGTCGGCCGCCATCAGCATCGGGTAGGCGAACAGGCCCGCCGACGTGTGGTCCGAACCCTGCTTGGCGGACTTGTCCTTGAACTGCGTCATCCGCGACGCCTCGCCGAAACCAGTCAGGCACGTGAGCACCCAGCTCAGCTCCGCGTGCTCCGGGACGTGCGACTGCACGAACAGCACCGACTTCGCCGGATCGATGCCCAGCGCGATGAGCTGCGCCGCACCGGCGATGGTGCGCTGACGCAGCTCCTTGGGATTCTGCTGCACCGTGATCGCGTGCAGGTCCGGGATGAAGTAATAGGCGTCGAAGTCGTCCTGCAGGCCGATCCACTGCTTGACCGCACCCAGGTAATTGCCCAGGTGGTACGAGTCCGCCGTCGGCTGGATGCCGGACAGCACGCGCTGGCGGCGCTCCGGGGCGCCGGCGGCCGGGGCGGACGTCGGGGCGGCGGTCGAATCGGTGGTGGTGGTCGGATCCTGCTCAGTTGCCATGACCGGCAGTCTAGTTCGCCTCGGCGCGTCGCTTCGCGTCGGGCGTCGGACGGGGCGTCGGGTGTAGCGCCGCGCGACCCGGGTCAGCTGCGCTCGAGCAGCAGCCGGACGGTCTTGGTCGCCGCGACGCTGGACTCGTCCGGGTACAGGGCGCGGACCAGGGCGACGGCGGCCCGGGCGCCGTGCTCGTCGAGGACGCGGCGCACCCGCTCACGCTCGACGGCGGTCAGTTCCAGCGGGGCGACCGGCGGGCGACGCAGCATGCCGACGACGCCCAAGACGACGAGACCGAGGATGCACGGGATCACGGTCCACAGAGGCCAGCCGTAGACGAAGGCGAGGACCGTCAGGGCGACGAGGACGCCACCGGCGATGATGCTCCACACGCCAAAACCGGCGGCGTCACCGTCGAGACTGCGGGTGAACGCCGCAAGATCGAAGTCGTCGGCGGAGCCCGGGGCGTCGTCGCGCGGCGGACCGTCACCGAAGTGCCGCCCGCTCAAGTCCATGTTCCCGTCGGCGGGCCCATAGTCGCGATCATCCATGCCGTTCCCCTTTCCGCAGCGCCCGGCGAACCCGGGCCACTTCCGGGCACCCGCTGCCGCAGGGCCGAAAAAAGGCCCCGCCACGGGTACGGAGTCCCGATTGCCACGTCACCCGAGTCTTGCACAAACGACCGCGCCGTTCCGAAACCTCCCCCCGTATTCGCAGTAACTCCGTCCACGGCCGCCGACGTGCGCGAGGCTCCCCTAATGTGGCGGACGTGAACACATTTTCCCGCTGTTCCGGGCAGGGCCTCGTCATCGCGGCCACCGCGATGCTGATGGCCGGATGCACCATCGGCGACGTCGGCGGGGATGTGCGCGGCGACGCCGACGCGCACGCGTCAACGCGCGCATCGGCTGCGCAGGGCCGCGACGCGCCCAACCCCACACGGGGATCGTCGGGTAAGCCGGGCGCCTCCACGTCGACCGCGTCACCGTCGCCCGAATCGACGCCGATCCCGGACGACGGCGACCTCACGGGCCGCACCATCTACCTCGACCCGGGGCACGCTGCGGTGATGCCCGCCGACAACCCGCAGGTCCCGGACGGTCGCGGCGGAACCAAGCCCTGCCAGGTTTCCGGCACCACCGCCGACGACGGGTGGCCCGAGCACACCTTCAACTGGCTGATGGCCCTGGAAATCAAGGATCGGCTCGAAGCCCTCGGCGCCACCGTCCTGCTCTCCCGCGAGGACGACTCCGGGGTCGCCGATTGCATCGACCTGCGCGCCGAGAAGGAGAACGCCTCCCCCGCCGACGTCGTCGTCAGCTTGCATGCCGACGGATCCGGCGAAGGAAACCGGGGTTTCCACGTCATCACCGTCGCCGACCCCCTGCCCGGCAATGACGCCGCGGGGTCCGCGGCGCTCGCCGCCAACATCCGGGACGGATTCCTCGCCGGCGGGTTCACCCCGTCGAACTACCTCGGCGTCGACGGCATCGACCACCGCAGCGATCTCACCGGGCTGAACCTGTCGACCAAGCCGAAGGTGCTCGTCGAGTTCGGGAACATGCGGGACTCCGCGGACATCGCCCTGCTGGCGTCGGAGGACGGCCGCGCGGAAATGGCGCGGGCCGTGATCCGGGGAATCACCGCCACGATCGGACACTAGGAGCCCCACACCATGAATCCGCAATTCGACCCGTTCGACGAGAGGGATTTCGATCGCCCCTCCGACTGGCGGCCCCACCAGCCGCCGGAGCACCCCTTTCAGCCCTCCCCGCCGCCACAGCGACTGCAGGGAGGTGGCGGCGGCAACCGGGGCCTGATCCTCGGCCTCATCGGGGCCATTGCGGCGCTGGTGATCGTCGCCGGCGCCGGCGTCGTCCTGTTCATGCGCGACGACGACGCCGACGTCGAGGCCCGCGAGACCACGATGGTCGACGACTCCCTCCCGACCACCGATCGAACTCGCGAAGGCGCGCCTCCGTTGACGCAAACCCGGACCGAAACCGCGACCGTCACCGAAACGCGCACCCGGACGACCACTCCGGCCTCCAGCACCGACGGATCCGGCGGCAGCGGCGGCTCGGAAAGGTACATCGCCGGCCCCGGACAATACGGCGTGGGCCTGAACACCTACCGGAGGTGCGACGACGTTATCGGCACCAGCTGGGTCGGCACCGGCCACTCGACCACCACCTGCGGTTTCGCCGAGAACATCGCACTCAAACTCGCCTACGCAGACATCTCCGACGCCCCGCTGACGGTCACCGCATACAGTGCGGCGACCCAGGAGAACATCTCGATGTCCTGCCGCCGCGCCCGGGATTCCGAACGGGACCCGGTGTTCAAGTGCGAGGGCGGCCGCAACGCCGTCGTGTACGTCTATCCGTACTGAGTTCGCCGCCCGGCCGGGGCGTCCCCGCCGGGCGGGCGCCCGAAACGATTCCGTGCCGCCCGCGCGTACCCGATATATGGTCTGGGTATAAATTTTTGGGCCGGCCGACGACGGCGACAGCCGCCGATGGCCAGATTCATCGGAGGGACGGACAATGAACTCGAACCAACCGAACGGCGGCGGAGGCGACGGCTTCGGGGATCAACCCTGGGGTCAGGGCGGACCGTATTCCGTTGCCGGTGGTTCCGGGCCCTACGGTCAGCAGGGCCCGTCCGACCCCTACCAGCAGCCCTACGGCCAGCAGGGCCCGCAGGGTCAGCCCAACCCCTACCAGCAGCCGTACGGCCAGCAGGGCCAGCAGGGTCAGCCCAACCCCTACCAGCAGCCCTACGGCGAGCCCGGTCAGCAGGGTGACGGCCGGACCCTGGCATGGGAGAACAGCCCCTACGCGTCGGGGCCGGGACAGCAGCAGGACGCGTACGGCGCGTACGGCGCGCCCGGCGGTCCGGGAGGCCCCGACCAGAATGGGGGCAAGGGAAATACCGGCCTCATCGTCGGCATCATCGTTGCCCTGGTGGCTCTGATCGCCATCGTCGGCGGCCTGATTTTCTTCCTCGGCGGCGACGACGAGGAGCCCGTCGCCAGTGGGACGGACACGACGTCGGAAAGCGCGACCTCGACGACCAGCTCCGCCACCAGCACCCCGACCTCCACCCCGCGGGAGCCCTCCTCGGAGGTGACCACGACCCCCTCCACGCCCGCCGACGACGGCGAGTTTTCCGCTCCTCCCGGGTACTTCGGCACCGGGCTCGACGTCTCCCACTCCTGCGAGGCGCCCACGGGCGTCAAATGGGTCGGAGCCGCCAGCTCCCTGACCACCTGTCTGACCGCCGAGGAGGTCGCGTCCGACCTGGTCGGCCATAGCCTCGACGATGCGCCCGTTTCGATCACCGCCTACGACGATCTCCTCGAGAAGGACGTCGACTTCACGTGCGACGAAACCACCGACGGAGACGGCGACGCCCTCTTCGAGTGCAAGACCGACGGGGACTTGGATACCGTGTACGTCTACCTGTGATTACCGGGGCATGACCCGGGGATGCCGCGCGGCCTCCGACGCCGATTCAGCGCTCCGTTCCATCCCCGCCCCGTGCCCCGCATTCCCCTTGTCCGAGTGAGGTTCCGTGCTCCTGGCAGCAGTCGTGACCGCCCTGCTTTTGATCGCGCCGGGCGGGGTCACCGGCATGGCCGCGGGCCTGCGCCCCATGCCCGCTCTCGCTGCGGCGGGCCCGATCACCGTGGGCGTCGCGGGCTTCGGGGCGTGGGCGGCCGGTGCGCTGGGCATCGGCTGGGGTTGGCCGATGTTTCTGGCCGTGTGGGCTGGTGCGACGGCGCTCGCGTATCTGGCCCGACGGTTCGTCCCGGGCGCCGACGCTGCGCCCCGGTCGCCCCTGGGCCGCTCCCCCATGCGCCCCACGGCCGCCGAGTGGGCCACTGCGGTGACGTCCGCCGCAGTGACCGTGGTCGGTTCGGTGCGGTACCTGCTGCCGCTGCGGGACTTGCCGGGCGGCGGATCGAACCTGCGCCAGGCGTGGGACCTGCAGTGGCACAACAATTTCCTGCGGTGGGTGGCCGACGAGGGCATCGCCTCGCCGACGCGGGCGGGCGAGCTGATGAACCGCGAGACCGCCGCGGAGATGTTCTACCCCGCGGCGTGGCACGCGCTGGGCTCGCTGCTGCCGGGTAACCCGATCCTCCAGGCCAACGTTTTCGGTGCGGTGGCCCCGATGGTGTTGTTGCCGGCGGGGGCCGCGTTGTTGACGTGGGTCGTGGCGGGCCCCCGGTGGGCGGTGGTGGCCGCCCCGGCGGCCGCGGTGGCGTCGATCGCGTTGCCGGAGATCACCGGGGCGCTGATGATCACCGGGTCGCTGCCGTACCTGTTGGCCGTCGCGACGATTCCGGCGGCGCTGGCTCTGTTGATCACGGGCCGCACGGTGGCGGCGGTCCCCGCGCTGACGGGGGTGTTCCTGGCGCACCCGGCGGCTGCGGTGGCCCTGGCGATCTTCGCGCTGTTGTGGTGGTTGACCCGCCCGCGCGCGGGTTCTCTGGCGCGTCTGCTGGTCACGGCCGCGATCGTGGTGGTGTTGCTGGCGCCGGTTCTGGTGTCGGTGGCTGGTTCGGGTGATTCCGTCGCCGAGTATCACGGGCAGGTCGGCATCGATCACGTCCAGTCGGCGTGGTGGACGGTGACGGGCCAGTCGAATTACACGCAGGCGATCGGCTGGTACCCGCCGGCGGTGGTCCTGACCCTGGTGGGTGCGGTCGTTCTGCTGCTGCGCCGGCGGCCGTGGACGCCGTGGCCGGTGTTCGGGCTCGTGGTCCTGGGCGTGGTCGCGGATAGTGCGCAGGCCCGGTGGGCGGATCCGTTCGGCGAGTGGCTGCGCGTGTTGGGCACGTTTTTCTACGACATGGCCTATCGCCTGCAGGCGCCGATGGGTGTGCTGCGTCTGGTGTGCATCGGCGTCGCGGTCGCGTGGGTGGCGGAGCTGGTTCTTCGGGCATGGTCGTCGGCGCGTCGCGGGCGGTGGCGTGACGACGGTCCCTCGTCCGCGTCGTCGGCCCCATGGGAAGGTGCGCTGGAGGCGGCGGAACGATCGTCCACCCGGCGTGCGACCGCCGCGGCGACGGTGGTGGCGGTGGCGTCGGTGGTGCTCGTCCCGGTGTCGTGGGCGACCGGTGACGATGCCCGACTTACCATGACGGCCAGCCGCGGGAGCACGTACGTTTCGGATGCGGACCGGCGCGCGATGGAGTGGTTGGCGCGGCGGCCCCACGCGATGGAGGGTCACGTCCTGGTCAATCCCGCAGAGGGGTCGGGTTGGATGTACGCGCTGACCGGACTGCCGTCGCTGTTCACCCATTTCCCGTGGCCGGACGAAAATTCCGAGATGAGCAGGGAAGCGCTCGACGACCTCGACCTCGCCGGCACCGGTGTTCCGGGCGATCCGAATGCCGTCAACGACGTCGATGTCGCGCTGCGCAAGCTCGGCATCCGGTACGTGTTCGTGTCCCCGCCTTCGGCCGGCATGGCCGGCGGTGCGGCGTTGGCCAGCCGATCGTGGGCGTGGTGGACCGACGGGCTGACCCCGGTGTACCGGGATGGCCCGACGACGATTTTCGCCGTCGACGCGATGTTTCCCGGCACCGAGCTCGAGGAGGTGCTGACGTCGTCGCCGCACCCGCCGGCGCACCCGGATCCCGCCAGGCTGCCGCGCCGACAGCCGATCGTCGCCCCCGAGGGGGAAGCCGTCTCTCCGTTGTCGGGTGCGGTGATCGGCGTGCGCGCGGACATCGGCGACGTCGCGGAGGCACTGGCCGACGCTACGGTGGCGGAACTGCGCGGCCGCGGGGCGACCGTCGTCGAGCTGCCCGACGGTGACCTCTCCGATGCAGATGCCCACGCCGATGTCGATGGCAAGGACGCCGCCGATGCCGACGCCGCAGGATCATTCGACGCGGTGATCAACGTCGTGGTCGACGAGGAGGGCCCGGGGTTCTCCGGAACTCGGGTGACCGGCCTGTACGAGGGAGCGGACGGTTTCGCCGACCCCGGCACCGCGGACCTGGCGGCGGGCATCCGCGACGCCCTCGTGTTCCACCGGTTCTCCCCGGGCAACCGGTACGACGAGGAGGGGCGGCCCGGCGACGTCGTCGACGGCCTGTCCCCCGCGTTCGGCACGCCGTCGTCGTTCGGGACCCCGGAGGTGATCGTCTCCGCGGGCAACATCGACGACCCAGCCGAGGCCAAGGCCCTGGAGACCCGCGAGTGGCGGGTCCGGTACGCCCGCGGCATCGCCGACGGCATCGCCTCGATGCTCCGGCAGTCCTGACCCGACCCAGGGCGCGGGCCTAGCGGTATTCGACGATGACCGGCGCGTGGTCGGTCCACCGCCGGTCGTAGGCCGACGGCTTGTCCACGACGGACGACACGGCGCGGTCGAGCATCGGCTTCGTCGCGGCCTGGTAGTCGATGCGCCATCCCGCGTCGGTGTCGAACGCCTGGCCGCGGTAGGTCCACCACGACCACGGGCCGTCGGCGTCAGGGTGCAGGCGGCGGGTGACGTCGAACCAGTCGGGGTCGGCGTTGACCGCGGGCGGAGTCCACTCCGACCCGTCGGTGAAGACGCCGGCGGCGAGTTCGCGGGCCGACGCGTTGAGTCGGGTGTCCTGCGGCGCCTCGTCGGGGAAGGTGCCGAAAACGGAGTCCATCCACGCCCGCTCCTGCGGCAGGAACCCGGACTTGGTGCGGTTGGTGCGCCAATTCTTCAGGTCCTGCTCGCGGTGGCAGATGTTCCAGTCGCCGCCGATGACGGCGTGCGCGCCCTCCCGGCCCGCCGCCCCCAGCTCGGCGAGGTGGCCGGAAAACGCGTCGAGGAACCGGTACTTCTCGTCCTGCTTCTCCGTCTTCGCCGATCCCGACGGCAGGTAGAGGCTGGCGATGAGCACGTCCTCGGCGATGCCGGAATCCCCGGCACGCAACACGCCCGACACGTAGCGGCCCATCCGGTCGAACTCGTCGGAACCGAACCCCACGCGGACGTCGTCAAGCTCCGCCCGCGACAGGATGCCCACCCCCGCGCGCCCCTTGGCCAGCTCGTTTTCCGCGCCGATCCAGTGCCATCCCGCTTCCAGGGCCGGGGCCAGAGCCGCACGGGCCTGATCGTCGGTGGCGCGGACCTCCTGCAGCAACACCACGTCGGCGGAGGTGTCCTCCAGCCAGGGCAGCATGCCCGGGTTGTCCTCGTGGCGCTTCTTCACGGCTGCGCGGATGCCGTTGACGTTGATGGTTGCGATGGTGAGCGGCATGCCCGGCAGCCTACTTCCCCGCCCGGATCCGCGTGACGACGGCCCGCGTCCCGCCGCAGCGGCCAACGGCGCCGGGAGGCGGGTCCGGGGTCAGGCCTGCAAGACGGCCTTGTCCCGGTCCGCCCCGGACCGTCGGGACCGGGCCCGCAGCCACGCCGCCGGGGCCCACACCAGAATCGCGGCGACGGCCATGGCCGCACCCGCCAACGCCGGGGCCCGGTAGCCGAAGCCCGCGGCGATGACGGCGCCGCCGATGGCCGCACCACCCGCATTGGCCATGTTGAGGGCCGCCTGATTCAACGCGGCGGCGAGAGTCTGGGCGCGACCGGCGACGTCCATCAGGCGGGTCTGCAGATTGGGCACCAGCGTCGAACCGAGCATGCCGATCACGCCGAAGTTGATCACCGCCGGCCAGCCCAGCGGCGCCGTGAAGAAAAAACGCGACCAGGGCGACCGCCATCGCGATGAGCGTCCACAGCAGGCCCATGTCGCCCACCCGGTCGCTGACCCAGCCGCCGAGGTACGTGCCCGCGACCATGCCCACGCCGTAGGCCATGAGCACCAGCCACATGAGCGTCTCTGCCAGACCGCCGACCTCCGTCATGGTCCACGTGATGTACGTGTACACGGCGAACATGCCGCCGAAACCCACCGTGCCGATGGCGACGGTGAACCACACCTGCGGGGTCGCCAGGGCGCCGAGTTCCTCCAGCGGACGGGTGGCGGGCATGCGGTTCATGTGCGGCACCGCGAACCACAGCGACACCAGCGCCGCGACGCCGATGGCGGCGACGAGCACGAACGCGGACCGCCAGCCGTAATGCTGGCCCAGCGCCTGCGCTGCGGGAACGCCGGCGACGGTGGCCACGGACAGGCCCATCCCGGACAGGGCGACGGCGCGGCCGCGTTTGCCCGGCGCGGCCAGCGACGCCGCGACGAGGGCGGCGACCGAGAAGTACGCGCCGTGGGGAATGCCGGCGATGAAGCGGGAGGCCATGACCGCACCGAAGGACCCCAGCGACCCCGCCCACACGGTCGCGCCGTTGCCGATGGTGAAGGCCGCCATCAGCAGCAGGAGCATTCTGCGTCGCGGCACGGAACCGGTCAGCACCGTGATCAGCGGGGCGCCGACGACGACGCCGAGGGCGTACATGGAGATGACCGCCCCGGACTCCGCCTCGCTGCGTCCGAAGTCCGCGGCGATGTACGGCAGCAAACCCATGGCGACGAATTCGGTGACGCCGATGCCGAAGGCGCCCACCGACAGGGCCGCGATGACCCAATTGCGGCGCGCGTCGGACACGTCGTCCTGGCGGGGCACGGGCCGCCGGTGTGACGAGAATGACTGTCGATGAACGATCTTGGGCAATGATCCTCCCGGGTGCGGGCGCTCGAACGTGGGTGACCGATACGGTCAAAGTGCTGGTCCGGGCGACGAAGCCGCAGGTTATGGGTCCACCCGGAAGAAGTCGGTCATCATAGCGGATGCCCTGCGGGTTGGTTATCGTGAAAAATCGTGCAATGCCTCCGGAGCACCGTGCCCCGGCGGTCGACGAAAAACCCCGGAAAGGACCCGCGTGAACGCGCATTACGACTTCTACGAGAGCCTCGGCCTCGACAAGAACTCCTCCACGTCCGACCTCAGGGCGAGCATCCTCGAGACTCTCGAGGGCCTCAAGCGCGACGAGGTCCCCTCCCATGACGCGCGAGCCCAGGAAAACTCCGTGGCGCTGGCCGTGCTCGGCGACGACCGGGTCCGCGCGAAGTACGACGCCCGACTGGCCGACGAATCCGCCCCGCGGATGGGCATCCCCGAACTCCGCGCGCTGGCCACCACCGGCTCCTTCCCCGACGAGCAGCAGGCGCCCACCGCCGCGCCCGCCCAGGGCTCCCCCGGTCAGGGTTCCCGCGGCCAGGGTTCGCACGACGATCAGGCCACCACGGTCATCCCCGCCGCCCAGCCGAGCCCGCAGGACCACTCCGACGAGGACGCCGCCGGTGACACCCACGCGGCCGAAGCCGACTCCTCCGCACCCCACGGGCAGCCGGCCATGCCCGCGCAGCCGTACGGCCGTGCCGCCGACGGCCCCGCCCCCGCCATGGCCCAGGCTCCGGCGCAGCCCCGGCAGCAGGGCGCGCCCTCCCCGCAGGGCAGCGTCGCACAGCTGATGGACGCCGTGCCGGGCGCCGCCAAGGCCCTCATGTTCACGCTCGGCGGCATCGCCGCGTTCTGTCTGCTCATCACCCTGGTCGAGATGCTGCTCATGTTGCTCGACGGTTTCCCGACCATGGGGGCGGGGACCGGCCACATCCTGTCGCTCGCCGTGGCCGTGCTCCTCATCCCGAAGGTGCTGCGCGGCAACGACTCGACGGCGGTCATCCCGCTCGCCGGAGCCTCCATCGGCTTGGCCGCCCTGTACCTCAGTTACATCGTCCTCGACATCACCCTGGAGGTCGACGGGGTCGTTTCCACCACCAGCCAGGTCATCTTGATGCTGGCCTGGATCGCCGCGGCGGTGCTGACCTTCCTCGCCGACACCCGCGCGTGGCTGGGCGGCACGTACGCGGCTCCGGCCATGCCGGCGGCGCCCCGGCCCCAGTACGGCCAGTACGGCGCCCAGCAGCAGGACCAGCCGAACCAGCAGCCCCAGTTCGGCGCCGGTGCGCAGCAGCAGTCCCCGCAGTTCGGCCAGTCCCCGTACGGGGCGCAGCAGTCCCCGCAGTTCGATCAGCCCCGGTACGGCTCGGATCAGCAGGCCCAGCAGAGCCAGCAGCCCCAGTTCGGACAGTCCCCGTACGGCCAGTCGCAGTTCGGGCAGCCCCAGTTCGGCGCCGGTGCTCAGCAGCAGTCCCCGCAGTTCGGCCAGTCCCAGTACGGCCAGCCCTTCGGCGACCGCCCGTCCTTCCCCGGTTCAGACGGCGGCGCGGACGCCTCGGACGACTCCCGCGCCTGACACCTCGTCGGCCACTCGCCCGACGGCATGAGCCCCCGCGTCGGGGTGGACGGCATCCCGCCGCCCTCCCCAGCGCGGGGGTAGTTTTGTGTCTTAAATTAGTAATTGACGGATTGGACGCATCCGCCATCGCACCGCAAATATCCGCGAAATATCGGTGACTTGCAACACAATCAAGCGTTACATGGATCACACCGCAGGTAGAGCGTCATTTCACGCATCTGAAGCAAAACGGCGAAGTGGGTATCGTGGTCTCCAACAGTTCACAGACATTCACGGATCCTGCACCAAATAGGAGAACTCACCACATGGCCACGATCATCTGGACCCGCACCGACGAGGCTCCTCTTCTCGCGACCTACTCGCTGAAGCCCATCGTCGAGGCGTTCGCCGCACAGGCCGGCATCAACGTCGAGACCCGCGACATCTCCCTCGCCGGTCGCATCATCGCCCAGTTCCCGGAGCGTCTCTCCGAGGACCAGCGAATCGACGATGAGCTGTCCGCCCTCGGCGAGCTGGTGAAGGAGCCCGGGGCCAACATCATCAAGCTGCCGAATATTTCGGCCTCCATTCCGCAGATCAAGCGCGCCGTCGCCGAGCTGCAGGAGAAGGGCTACGACATCCCGAAGTACCTGTCGCAGCCGGAGACCGAGGAGGAGCGCGCCGACCGCGCCAAGTTCGACAAGGTCAAGGGTTCCGCCGTCAACCCGGTGCTGCGCGAGGGCAACTCCGACCGCCGCGCCCCGGAGGCCGTGAAGAACTACGCCCGCAAGCACCCGCACCGCATGGGCGAGTGGTCGGCGGACTCCAAGACCAACGTCGCCACCATGGCCTCCAACGACTTCCGCCACAACGAGAAGTCCGTGATCATGGAGCAGGACGACAAGCTGACCTACGTCCTGGAGACCGACGACGGCCACGAGATCGTGCTGAAGAAGGACATGCCGGTCCTGAAGGGCGAGATCATCGACGGCACGGGCATCAATGCGCAGATCCTGTCGTCGTTTTTGAAGTCGCAGATCAAGAAGGCCAAGCGCGAGGGCGTCCTGTTCTCCGTGCACCTGAAGGCCACCATGATGAAGGTCTCCGACCCGCTGATCTTCGGCGAGGTCATCAAGGCCTTCTTCCCGTCGGTGTACCCGAAGTTCGAGGCCAAGCTGGCTTCCGTGAACCTCACCCCGGACTACGGCATCGGCGCCATCCTCGACGGCCTGCACAAGCTCGACGTCGGCACCGCCTCCGCCGTCAAGGCCGCCATCGAGCGCGACCTGGCCGACGGCCCGGCGCTGTACATGGTCAACTCGGACAAGGGCATCACCAACCTGCACGTGCCGTCGGACGTCATCATCGACGCCTCCATGCCGGCGCTGATCCGCAACGGCGGCAAGGGCTGGGGCCCGGACGGAGAGGAGAAGGACACCCTCGCGGTGATTCCGGACTCCTCCTACGCCGGCGTCTACCAGGCGGTCATCGACGACTGCCGCGCCAACGGCGCCTACGACCCGACCACGATGGGCACGGTCCCGAACGTCGGCCTGATGGCCCAGAAGGCCGAGGAGTACGGCTCGCACGACAAGACCTTCCAGATGCCGGAGAACGGCGTGCTGCAGGTGCTCAACTCGGCCGGCGACGTGCTCATCGAGCACCACGTCGCCCGCGGCGACATCTGGCGTTCCTGCCAGACCAAGGACGCCCCGATCCGCGACTGGGTGAAGTTGGCCGTCAACCGCGCCCGCGCCACCGGCGACCCGGCCGTCTTCTGGCTGGACCCGTCCCGCGCCCACGATGCGAACCTGATCACGAAGGTCAAGGAGTACCTGAAGGATCACGACACCGAGGGCCTGGACATCCGCATCATGGACCCGGTGGCCGCGACGAAGCTGTCCGTGGAGCGCATCCGCGAGGGCAAGAACACCATTTCCGTCACGGGCAACGTGCTGCGCGACTACCTGACCGACCTGTTCCCGATCATGGAGCTGGGCACGTCGGCGAAGATGCTGTCGGTCGTCCCGCTGATGGCGGGCGGCGGCCTGTTCGAGACCGGTGCCGGCGGCTCCGCCCCGAAGCACGTCCAGCAGGTGCAGGAGGAGAACCACCTCCGCTGGGATTCGCTGGGCGAGTTCCTGGCCCTGGCCGAGTCGCTGCGCTACGCCGGTTCGCATGACGATGACCCGCGCGCCGGCGTCCTGGCCGACGCCCTGGATCGCGCGACTTCCACGCTGCTGGAGAACGGCAAGTCCCCGTCCCGCAAGGCGGGCGAGATCGACAACCGCGGCTCGCACTTCTACCTGGCGCTGTACTGGGCGCAGGAGCTGGCGGCGCAGGACGACAGCGCCGAGCTGAAGGAGGTTTTCGCCCCGGTGGCCGAGGCGCTCGCCGCCAAGGAGGAGTCCATCGCGCAGACCCTGCTCGATGCTCAGGGTGAGCCGGCCGATCTGGGCGGCTACTTCCTGCCGGACGACGAGAAGACCACCGCCATCATGCGTCCGTCCGCCGAGTTCAACGAGATCATCGACGGCCTGCGCAAGTAGGTCCGGCTGATCGGACGCCCCGCTTCCCCTTCCGGGAGGCGGGGCGTTTTTTCGCGGGCGTCGCCGCAAAGCAGGGGCACTGCTTGACGACGCCCCGTCCCCCGGTCAGCGGCCCGATCCCCGGAACATGGCGTACCGCATGGTTCACTGCCCCGCGACCGGCGGATTTCACCATTATCTTGCACTAGACAGCTCTGTTCATTACGGTGGCGGGAGTGTTCCGCGCACGCGATGTGCGGCACGACGACGAAAGGACGAAAGCCATGACCACCCGCTACGACAATTCCGGTGCCGCCGACTGGGCGCTGGAAACCCGCGCCATCCACGTCGGCCAGTCCCCCGACGCGCAGACCAGCTCGCGCAACCTGCCGATTTACAACACCACCTCCTACGTGTTCGACTCCGCCGAGCACGCCGCGAACCGGTTCAACCTCTCCGACCCCGGTCCGATTTACACCCGCCTGACCAACCCCACGGTCGACGCCGTCGAGCAGCGCCTGGCCAGCCTCGAGGGCGGCGTGGCCGGCGTGCTGTTCTCGTCCGGCCAGGCCGCGGAGACCGCCGCGATTCTCACGCTGGCGCGCGCGGGCGACCACATCGTCACCTCGCCGCGCCTGTACGGCGGCACGGAGACCCTGTTCAAGGTGACGCTGCCGCGCCTGGGCATCGACGCGACGTTCGTGGAAAACCCGGACGACCCGGAGTCGTGGCAGGCCGCCGTGCAGGACAACACCGTCGGCTTCTACGCCGAGACCATCGCCAACCCCCTGGCCGACATCCTCGACGTCGCCACCGTCGCCGAGGTCGCGCACCGCAACAACGTGCCGCTCATCGTCGACAACACCGTGGCCACCCCGGCGCTGCTGCGCCCCCTGGAGCTCGGCGCCGACATCGTGGTGTCGTCGACCACCAAGTACCTGACCGGCAACGGTTCGGCCCTCGGCGGCATCCTCGTCGACGGCGGCAAGTTCGACTGGACGCAGACCCGCGAGGGCCGCGGCGACGTCCACCCCAACTTCACCGAGGCCGACGAGGCCTACCACGGCCTGAAGTTCGCCGACCTGGGCGCCCCGGCGTTCGCGCTGCGCGCCCGCGCCGGCATCCTCCGCGACACCGGCGCCGCCCCCGCCCCGTTCAACGCGTGGGTGCTGGCGCAGGGCCTGGACACCCTGGCGCTGCGCATCGAGCGCCACAACTCCAACGCCCAGAAGGTCGCCGAGTACCTCGAGGGCCGCGCGGGCGTGGCCAAGGTCAACTACGCCGGACTGAAGTCGTCGCCCTGGCACGCGACGAAGGAGAAGCTGGGCCTGGCCGGCGCCGGCGGCGTGCTGTCCTTCGATCTCGCCGACGCCGGCAAGGACGAGGCGTGGACGTTCATCGACGCCCTGAAGCTGCACTCCAACGTGGCCAACATCGGCGACGTCCGCTCGCTGGTCGTCCACCCGGCCACCACCACCCACTCGCAGTCCGACGAGCACGGTCTCGCCCGCGCCGGCATTTCGCAGGCGACCGTCCGCCTGGCCGTGGGCATCGAAAACGTCGACGACATCATCGCCGACCTCGAGGGCGCGTTCGCGGCCATCGGCAAGTAGCCGGCGACGGGGCTCGGGTCGGCGCCGAACCCCCGTCTCACTCGCCGGCCGGCCGATCGTCGGCGCCTTCGATGCGTTCGATGCGCCGGCGGCGGTCGGCCTTCTTCAGAGCCTCATATTCGGAGTCCTCGCCGAAGTCGAGGACGATGCGTCCACCGATGGAACACACCACGATGGACACCATGGCGACCGCCGGCGGGGCCCAGCCCGTGACCATGAACAGCACGCCGAGAACGACGGCAAGGACCACGCCAAACCAGTCGAGCCCCTCGACGAGACGCCCGCGGGTGCGAATGCGCGCCATTTCGGGGTCGGGCGCCGTTTCGGCGGGAGGCCCTCCGAGCCCCCGAAACGCCGGCACCAGATCGACGTCACGGATCGCCGCGACGACGAGCGCCGAGCGGGCATCGAACTCGTCGACGTCCAAACGCCCGGCGGCGAGATGATCGGCCAAAGCCTCCATCGCAGCCGACCGATCCGCGTCGGACAACCTCGGCGATTCATCGGCGGACTGGACATCCCTGCGAGACGATTCGTTCATGACACCTCTCCAATACAGTCGTATGGCTTGGGGTTATAGTGCATCCACGACGCCGCCACGTCAATACGAATGTATTTTTTCGCGATCGCGATCTACGGTGAAAGAATGACCAGGCACTCCGCAACTACCCGAGAGCTGATCCTCGACGCCACGACCGCCCTGCTCGCCACCCGGGGCGCGGAGCATGCCACCGTACGCAAGGTCGCCTCGGCGGCGGAATTGTCGCCCGGCGCGGTGCAGCACCACTTCTCCACACGCGACCAGCTCATCGTCGCCGCCTACGAACACACCGCCGCATCATTCCGGAAAACCCTCGAGGCGACGCTCGCGACCATCGACTCTCCCACCGAACGCCTCCGCGCTGCCTGCCACCTGCTGGCCGGCTGCGCCGACGATTCGGACCACACGCGGGCGGCGACCGCGGCCTGGCTGGCCTTCGCCGGATTAGCCGCCACCGACGGCCCGGCGACCCCCAGGTACCGGGAATCGTGGCAGCTCGTGGAAAACGATCTCGCCGCCGCCGTGGGCGATCGGGAGGAGGCGGCGCTGCTGCTCTCGATGCTCGACGGCATCGCCGTGGCCCGCCTCACCGAACCGACGCGAATGACGGCGCAGCGGGGCCGCGATCTCATCGATCGTCAGCTCGCGCGGATGCCCGCCGGGAGCTTCTCCGCCGAAGATCGTTGATTCGTCTACCGTGACCGCCCCCGTGATGGGCGTCCGTCCGACCCGAGGGCCGCGTCGTCGACCGGCGCACCCGACCGCGATGCGGTTTCCCGGGAACTACTAGACCAAGTAGTCTTGATTTCGATGAACATCACTCTCCCGCCCGAAGGTCGGCCCGGGTACGTCCAGATCGGCGACGTCACCACGGAGGCCGGCGCCACCATCCCGGACGTCACCGTCGCCTTCGAGCGGTGGGGACGCCTCAACGCCGACGCCTCGAACGTCATCCTGCTGCAGCACGCCCTGACGGGCGACGCCCACGCCTCGGGCCCCTGCGACGACGACCACCCGACCCCGGGCTGGTGGAACGGCATGATCGGTTCCGGCCGGGCATTGGACACCGACGAGTACTGCATCATCTGCACCAACGTCATCGGCGGCTGCCGCGGCACCACCGGACCGTCGTCGGAGCACCCGGACGGCGGCGCATGGGGTTCGCGCTTCCCGGCCATTTCGGTGCGCGACACCGTCACCGTCGAACGCATGGCCCTGAAGAAGATCGGCATCGAATCGGTCGTGGCGGTCATCGGCGGCTCGCTGGGCGGCGCCCGTACCCTCGAGTGGTCGCTGATGCACCCCGACGAAGTCGGCCGCGCCCTGGTCCTGTGCGTCGGCGCCCGCGCCAGCGCCTGGCAGATCGGCATCCAGTCCGCGCAGATCCAGTTCATCGAAAACGATCCCGCCTGGCACGGCGGCGACTACTACGACACCGGCGAACGCCCCGTCCACGGCCTCGGCTTCGCCCGCCGCGTCGCCCACCTGACCTACCGCGGCGAACTGGAACTCGACGACCGCTTCGGCGCCGCCGCCCAACCCGGCGAAAACCCCCTCGGCCCGATGCGCACCACCGACCGATTCCAGGTGGAAAGCTACCTGGACCACCAGGCGGACAAACTCGCTGCACGCTTCGACGCCGGCTCCTACGTGGTGCTCACCGACACCCTCAACCGCCACGACATCGGCCGGGGCCGCGGCGGCATGAACGACGCCCTGGCCTCCTCGACGGTGCCCACCATGGTCGCCGGCGTGGACACCGACATCCTGTACCCGTTCCACCAGCAGGAACACCTGGCCCGAAACCTCGGCAACTGCATGGGCCTGGAAACCATCGAATCGGCCGTCGGCCACGACGGCTTCCTCACCGAATTCGAACGCGTCGACGGCATCGTCCGGAAGTTCCTCGCCGCCCCGGTCTAGCTCCCCAACGCGTCGACCGAGCTGGCCAAAAACACCATGCCGCCACCGACGAGGAGACAGAACCACAGGTCGAACTTCATCGACCGGACGCTGAACACACCCAACAGCGAATCGGGCAAAAACTGACGGATGACGCCCAAATACATCATGGTCACCCCGAGCATGAACGTCGCCCGCCGCCACCGCTCCAGCCCGAGAAACACCGCCGCAGCGCCGAGGCCGAAAAACAGGCCCCCGTACAACAACCACCGGACGCGCTCCGGCCACGCCTCCCCCCGCGCAGGCCCCTCCGGCGAATGAGGATTCACCATCGGATCGGGCAAATCATCACGACTCGCCCGCTCCGCGATTTCACGCCCGCCGAAACGCCCCGCGCCCCCTTCCGGAAGGTGCGGCGAACGACGGGGGCGCGGCGGCGTCGTCAAGCCAACCCCTACAGACCCGCCAAGCGCTCGGCGCGCTCGACAACATTGCGCACCAGGAACGCACGCGTAAGCGGACCGACACCACCCGGATTCGGAGACACCGCGCCCGCAACCTCCCACACATCCGGATGCACGTCGCCGGCCAACTTGCCGTCCAAACGCGACACCCCCACATCAAGCACCGCCGCACCCGGCTTGACCATGTCCGCCGTCAGCATGTGCGCCTTGCCCGCCGCCGCGATGACCACATCCGCCTGCCGCGTCTCCGCCGCCAGATCCTTCGTCCCCGTGTGACACAGCGTCACCGTGGAATTCTCGCTGCGGCGCGTCAGCATCAAACCAATCGGCCGACCGACCGTCACACCGCGACCGATGACGCACACCTTCGCGCCCGCCAACTCCACGCCGAAACGACGCAGCAAATGAATGCAACCATTCGGCGTACACGGCAACGGCGCCGGCTCATTGAGCACCAACTTGCCCAAATTCACCGGATGCAGACCATCGGCATCCTTCTCCGGATCGATGAGCCCCAAAATACGGTTCTCGTCCAAGTGCTTCGGCAACGGCAACTGCACGATGTACCCCGTGCAGGCATCGTCGGCGTTGAGCTCGGCGATGACCGCCTCCAACTCCTCCTGCGTCGTCTCCGCCGGCAGATCGCGGCGAATCGAGGAAATGCCGATCTGCTCGCAATCGCGGTGCTTCATCTTCACGTAGGAATGGCTGCCCGGATCATCGCCGACCAGGACCGTCGCCAAGCCCGGCATCACGCCGGCTTCCTTCAACTTCGTCACCCGCGCGGCCAGATCCTCGAAGATCTCGTCGCGGTACATCTTGCCGTCAAGCTTCGTCGCCGTCATGGCTCCCAGTATGGCAAAAGCCGCCCCCGCGGCCGAACGCGGAGCCCTAAACCACCGGCGGCGGTGAGCCGGGGCCGGGCACACGCGAACTCTGCTGCACCACGACCCAAACCGTCACCGCCAACCAGACGACGGCGACGAACGAGAAGAAAGCCGCAATCGCCGAGTCCGAGTCCGCCTGCCCGCCGAGCACGGGCACCAGCCGCTCCATGAGATCGCCCAGCGGATTCCCTTGATCGTCCACGTCGGTGAAATCCCCCGGGGTCACCACGACCAGCGCGGCGAAAAACCACCAAAGACCAGTGCACGTCCGGGCCGCCTTGCTGCGGGCCGCGCCCCCGTACCACCGCGCCGCCCACACCGCCGTCAGCACCCCATTGAGGACCACGAACGCCGGAACCCAAAAGAGGATCAGGATGAGCGTGAACCATCCCAACACCCCGACCAACGCGCCGCGGAATATGAAGGCCAGCAGGGGAAGCCACACGAACGACGAGCCGATCACCCACATGAAACCGGGATCTCGCCTGCGCGGCAGGACGGGAGGGACGCCTTCCGTTTCATTGTCGTTCATGGGGGAAAGTATGTGTGACATCCCCACCGATGTCACCCGCGCTTCTAACTTCTACCGCCCGCCGGGGTACTAATGCCCGCCGGGGAACCCCATCTGCCGCCACGCCTCGTACGCCGCCACCGCCGCCGCGTTGGACAGGTTCATGCTGCGCCGCCCCGGGATCATCGGGATGCGAATCAGATCCGTCACCCTCGGGTCGGCCAGCGCCTCGTCGGACAGACCCGTCGGCTCGGGGCCGAACAGCAGCACGTCACCCGGGCGGTAGTCCACGTCAACGTGCCACTTCTCCGCGTGCGCCGTGAACGCGAACACCCGCGGACGCGCGCCAACGGCCCCGGATTCCCGGTCCGCACCGTCGGGCAGCCCGTCACCCGCGTTCCGCGCGTCCCCTTCAGGCAGTCCGTCGCCGTCGTTCCGAGCGCCACCGGCGGGCGGCCCCTCACCGTCGGCAAGCAGAGAAACCGGCCCCACCAGCTGCGTCAGCGCAGCGTCCAACGAAGGGTGGACGTGAACCTCGGCCAGATCGTGGTAGTCGAGACCGGCGCGGCGGACGTGGCGCTCCTCGAAGTTGAATCCCAGCGGCTCCGCCAGATGGAGCGCCGCCCCCGTGCCCGCGCACATGCGGATCGCGTTGCCCGTGTTCGGCGGAATCTGCGGGCTGGCGAAGAGAACGTGGCAATACGGAGACGAAGCAGGGGCATCGGCGTCGGGCGTTGACGCGTTGGCTTCGGTCGCACCGATGCCGGGGGCGCCTGCGCTGGGGGTGTCGGTCACGGTGGAACAGCGTACGCGGCACCGGGATCGCCGGTATCCACCTCCCCGGCGAGGTGCGAAATGCCCCGGCCAAACGCGAACGCCGCGTGCCTGGCCGGCTCCACGCCCACCCAGCCGCAAACCACGGGGTCGCCGCCGACCCGGCGGATGGCGGCCCGATGGGGACGCCGAGAAGGACCGGAATACGACAAATGCAGCCTCACACCGAGTGAACGCCGATAAAAGACCAGGACGAGAAAATCCGTGGCTGCATTTGTCGACTAACTGCCGTGTCCCGGTAGGTTGCGAACGACTTCCGCGGGACACGACACCTAGTCTTCGACCCCCGGGGCACCGGCGGGACACGACACCTAGTCTTCGACTCCCGGGGCGCCGGCCTTCATTTCGGCGATGCGGGAATCGAGCGGAGCCAGGTTCGGAGTGGTCACCAAGCCATGGTCGCCCAAAAAGTCCAGCAGCGCCGCGGCGATGAGGCGGCGGCTCTTCGGCTTGGCGAACTTGTGCCCCTCCCCCGGAACCCGCAGGTACTCGGTGGGAACGCCGCGGGCGCCGAGCGCATCGCGCATCTGCAGCGACTCGCGCTCCGGCACGTTCGTGTCCCATTCGCCGTGGATGAACAGCACCGGAGTGACGATGCCCGCCGCCCGGTTCAGCGGCGACACCTGCCGCAGCAGCTCAGCGTCCTGGAACGGGTATCCGTACTTCGGGTACGCGGCCGCAGCCAGCCACGGCTCGGTGGACCCGTAGTAGCTTTCGAAGCTGGTCATGCCGCACGCATCGACGATGCACCGGAACAGATCCGGGTACCGCGACGCGACGAGCAGCGACAGGAACCCGCCGTAGCTGCGGCCGCCCAGCGCCAACCGCTCCGGGTCGCCGATGCCGGTGTCGACGAGGAAACGGGCGGTGTCGGCGACGTCGTCGATGGCGGCGAACCGCCCGTAGCGGTCGTCGGCGTGGAGCACCGATCGCCCGGCGCCCGACGAACCGCGGATGTTCGGGGTGAAAACGGTGACGCCGGAGTCCACCAGCGTGGTGAGGATGTCATGGTTGACCGGCCTGGACTGCAGCTCCGGGCCACCGTGCAGGTGGATGTACACCGGCTGCGGGCCCGCGGCGTCCTCGCCTTCCCCGTGGTAGAGCCAACCCGACAGTTCCAGGCCGTCGCGGGCGGTGAAGTGCACCAGCTCCGGGATGTAGTTTTCCTGGGCGCGCTCGGCGATGCGGCGCGTGCGGTCGACGTTGATCGGCTCGATCTTGCCGGTCGACGTGCGCAGGATCTCCACCGTCGGCGGCAGATTCGGACCTTCGACGGTCAGGGACAGCAGCTCGCCGTCGTCGGTGATGGACAGGCCGGAAGCGACCATGCCCGGCAGCTCCACCGACCGTCGGACCAGCACTTTCTGGTCGTCGCCAAGGGTGAGCAGGTCCAACAGGGAGACGCCGGAGGTGTTCCACAGCACGGCGGCGGTGGTGAGGTCTTCGCTGATGACGAACTCGTCGACGTCCGAATCCGGGTTGCCGATCCACTCTTCGGCGGTGACGTCGCGGCCGTCGACGACGATGCGCAGCACGCGGCGACGATCCGAGGAATGATCCGAACACGCGATGACGGTGACGCGGCCGTCGGCGGTCGCGGATTCGTCGCGCAGGATGGTGCCGGCGTCGGTCATGGCGCCGGGTTCGGGGCGCAGCAGCGGCAGCCACGTCCCGTCGGGCTTGACCAGCAGCAGTTCGCGGCTGCCGCGGGGGCCGACCCGCATGAGGGCGTGGCCGGATTCCGCGGAGACCAGCAGCGAGTCGGTGCGGCGGTCGAGGACGGCGTAGTCGCCGGTTTCGGGGTCGACGAGGCGGCCTTCGGTGATGCCGTCGGCGTCGACGGCGTCCATGGCGAGTTTGTCGCGATCCCATTCGACCAACATGGTCTTCGCGTCGCCGGACAGTTGCAGTCGTTTGGCCCCGGGGATGGCGGGGTCGGTGGACACGAGCCACGTTTCCAGGCGTTCGGTGCCCAGCGGGGAGACTTCGCAGGCGATCCAGCGGGCGTCGGGTGAGTGCAGCACGCGGGTCACGGGGCCGTCGACGGGGAGTTTCACGGGGCGTTCGTCGCCGAGACCGTCGTCGGTCAGCGCCACCTGCACGGCCTTGGGGTAGCCGCGTTCGCGCACGATGTACGCGATCGCGCTGCCGTCGGGCGCGAGGGAGGATGCATAGGTGTGCCGCATACCCGACGATCATAGAAAAGGCGGGGCCCGCGACGACGGCGCGCCCCCGGATCACTGCGGCGGTGCGACTGACTAGCGACGCCGTCCGCTTTCCCTCAATCATCGGATCACGTGCTGCGCCCCTTTCCCGAATCACCGGAAGTCCCGGCTGCGCCCGGCGATGACGGGGGCGGCGACGACCTCGCGCAGCGGGGTGAGTTTGTCGGCGACGATGGTCACCGCGCCGGAGGCGTTCTGGGCGATGCCGCGCACCACCAGCGCCCGCTCGACGGTGGCGATGGTCCGGAACCGCTGCCACAGTCCCGGGGTGCACAGGACGTTCATCAGCCCGGTTTCGTCTTCCATGCCCAGGAAGATCACGCCGCCGGCGGTTCCGGGGCGTTGCCGGTGGGTCACGATGCCCGCCACCAGCACCCGCGACGAATCCTCCACCGCGCCCAGCTGCGCCGCGGGGGTCACTCCGATCGCGTCGAGTTCCCCGCGCAGTCGCGCCACCGGGTACTCCCCCGGGGTGACGCCGGTGCCCGCCAGGTCGGCCGCCGCCAGTTCGAATTCGGTCATGCCGGGCAGCGCGGGGGCGGAGGCGACGGTCAATCCGGGCAGCATGCCCTCGTGTTCGGTCGCCGCGATGCCGGCGGCCCACAGTGCTTGACGACGGTCCATCCCCAGGCATTCCAGCGCCCCCGCCCGGGCCAGGGCCTCCACGTGGGAGACGTCGAGCGACGCTCGTCGCGCCAGGTCGGCGACGTCGCGAAAAGGTCCGCCACGGAAAAGGCCGGCCTCGTCCGCCTCCACGCCGCAGCCGTCCCGGGCGTCGACGATGCGTCGGGCGGCGTCGTCGCCAAGCCCCGCCACCGACCCCAGCCCCAGCCGGATCCGCCCGCCCGGGCAGTCCGCCTCGACGCCGGAGACGTTGACGTCCGGGCCGTCGCACCCGACTCCGTGGCGGCGGGCGTCGGCGACCAGCGACTGCGGCGAGTAGAAGCCCATCGGCTGCGCCCGCAGCAAGGCGACGCAGAACTCCGCCGGGTAGTGGTACTTGAACCACGCCGAGAAGTACACCAGCGACGCGAAGGACTGGGCGTGCGATTCGGGGAACCCGTAGGCGGCGAAGGCGACGATCTTGTTCCACAGCCGGTCCGCGACGTCGCCGACGATGCCGTTGGTCCGTCGCAGCCCGTCGAGGAACCGGGTGCGCAGCGCCTCCATCCGTTCCACGGAACGTTTGGCGCCCATCGCCCGGCGCAGCGAGTCTGCTTCCGCCCCGGTGAACCCGGCGGCGTCGACGGCGATCTGCATGAGCTGTTCCTGGAATAGGGGGATGCCCAGGGTTTTGCCCAGCGATTTTTCCAGCACCGGGTGGTCGTAGGTCACCGGTTCGAGCCCGTTGCGTCGCCGGATGTACGGGTGGACGCTGCCGCCCTGGATGGGGCCGGGGCGGATCAGCGCCACCTCGACGACCAGGTCGAAGAATTCCCGCGGCCGCAGCCTGGGCAGCGTGGCCAGCTGCGCGCGCGATTCGACCTGGAACACTCCGACGGCGTCGGCACGCGACAGCATGTCGTAGACGGCCTTTTCGGCCACGTCGATTTCCCACAGCCGCACGGTCCGCCCGCAGTGTTCGGCGACCAGGTCGATGCAGTGGTGGATCGCCTCGAGCATGCCCAGCCCCAGCAGGTCGAACTTCACCAGGCCGGCGGCCGCGCAGTCGTCCTTGTCCCACTGCACCACGGACCGGTTCTCCATCCGCGCCCATTCCACGGGCACGACGTCGGCGATGGGCCGGTCGCAGATGACCATGCCGCCGGAGTGGATGCCCAGGTGCCGGGGTTGCCCGCGCAACCGTTCGGCGAGTGCGGTGACCTGCTCGGGCGGCTGCGCGGTCCCGTTGACCCACGCGTCGACGACGCCCGGCGCGTGCCCCAGCGCCCGGGCGGCGTCGCGCAGCGCCCCGCGCCGCCGGTAGGTGATCACGTTGGCCACCTGCGCGGCGTTGTCGCGGCCGTAGCGCCGGTAGACGTACTGGATGACCTCCTCGCGCCGCCCGGATTCGATGTCCAGGTCGATGTCGGGCGGGCCGTCGCGTTCGGGCGACAGGAACCGTTCGAACAGCAGCCCCGCCGCAATGGGGTCGACGTTGGTGATGCCCAGTGCGAAGCACACCACCGAATTCGCCGCCGAGCCGCGTCCCTGCGCCAGGATGTTCTCGCGTCGGCAAAATTCGCAGATGTCGTGGACGATGAGGAAATACCCCGGAAAGCCCAGTTCCCCGATCACGTCGAGTTCGCGTTCCAGCTGTTTCCAGGCTTGCGTGACGACGGTCGGCGCGCCTCCCCCGCCCTCGTCGGATGCTCCGGTCGCGTCGGCGTCCAACCCCTCGGCCGGCCCGTAGCGCCGCAGCGCCCCGGCGCGGGCGATGTGGGCCAACCACGAAGACTCGTCGTGGCCCTCGGGAACATCCCAAGCCGGCAGGTTCGGCGCGATGAGGTCCAGCGTGAACGCGCATTCCGCCGCCACCTGCGCCGTGGCGTCCAGCACGCCGGACAGGTGCCCGAAGATGGCCTCCAACTCGGCGCCGGAACGCAGCCACGATCCCCCGGTCGGCGGCAACTTCGGTTCATGATCGTCGAGGGATTCGCGCTGCGCCAGCGCATGCTTCGCCCCGGCCACCCGCGCATCCGCCGGAGTCGCCGCCGTCGCCGCGGCGCCGGCCACCTGCCGCAGCCCGTGTTCGGCCGCGGCGGCGGCGAGATCGCGCTGGTCGTCGGCGGCGCCCGGGGTCGGGTCGACGTGATGGTCCACCGCCACGTCGTCCGGGCCGAACGCCGCGACGAGCTCCCCGAGATGCGGCAGCCAGGCGACGTCGGCGAGCACCTGCCAATGCCCGCCGGCGGCCTCCGCCAACTCCGGCAGCGTCGGGTAACGGGCCACCCCCTTCTTCCCGCCGGACATGAGGGCGTCGTTGATGACGCGGCTGAGCCGCCGGTACCCCTCCGGCCCGCGCGCCAGCACCGTCAACGGCGCCCGCGGCAGCGACAGCTCCGCCCCGATGATCGTGTCCAGTCCCGCCTCCGCCGCGGCCTCCGCGAACCGGGCGACCCCGTAGAGCCCGTCACGATCGGCGATGCCCAGCGCCCGCAGCCCCAACCGCACCGCTTCGTCCACCAAATCGGCCGGGTCGGACGCCCCGTGCAGGAAGGAGTAGCTGGTCCGGCAATGCAGGTCGACGCCGCCGACTAGGCCGACGACGCCGACGGACACATCGCCGCCGACGCCATCCGATGCGCCATTCGATCGGACATTCGCCCAGACATTCGCGGGACCATCGACGCGGCCACCCCCGCCGACGACACCACTTCCCCGGCCTCCGCCCCGACGATGCCCGTTGAAGCCGTACCCGGGAGTCAACGTCCCCACCGATCTCCCGGACAAGATCCGTTCGATTCTCGACCAGCTCAAAGGCCCCCCGGCACGAGAGCCCGCACCGGCACCGGCGGCACCACCGGCCCCGTCGCCGACTCCACCACCGATCCCATCATTGACCCCATCACCGACGCCGCCCGCGAAACCCCTCCACACGCTCATGGCCCACACGCTAGCCCCGACCACGGATTGGCGCGAACACGCATTCGAACATTCCTGGTCCGGGGCTTGCCCGCACCCCCGCAGACCGTCGTCACGCACCGCCCGCGACCGCGCACCCCACCGCACCCGCACCCACCACCGCCGACGGCGCTTTTTAGCTGATCCGCCCAGGGTGCTACGCTAATCCCACAACAAGACAGCTTGGTCTATTCGCGAACAGTGCGACGGACCCCACTGCAAGGAGAGACACATGGCATTGCGACGTTTCGCAGCCGGCGCCGTCGCCCTGGCCTTCGCGGCCACCGGCCTGGTCGCCTGCGGCAACGACGACCCCGCGGCACCCCTCGCCGAAGGCGACACCATCCGCATCGGCACCACCGACTTCGAAAAGGAGGCCTGGCAGGTCTTCGAAAAGCAGGTCGAGGAAGCCGGCATCGACATGGAGATCGTGCCCTTCACGGAGTACCCGCCGGTCAACACCGCCCTCGCCGAAGGCGACCTCGACGTCAACCTGTTCCAGCACATCAAGTACCTGGCGCAGTACAACGTCGGCTCCGGCGCCGACCTCACCCCGATCGCCTCGACCGAGATCGTCCCGCTGGGTCTGTACTGGAAGGACGGCGACTCCGTCGACGACATCAAGGACGGCACCGAGGTCGTCATCCCCAACGACTCCACCAACCAGGGCCGCGCCCTGAGCGTGCTGGAGAAGGCCGGCCTCATCGCCCTCAAGGGCGACTCCGCCAACCCGTCCCCTCTGGACATCGACACGGAGAAGTCCCGCGTCACCGTCACCCCGATCGACGCCGCCCAGACCCCCGCCGCCTACGGCGAGGGCACCCCGGCCGTCATCAACAACACCTTCCTCGACCGCGCCGACATCGACCCGAACTCGGCGATCTTCAAGGACGACCCGAACGACAAGGCCGCCGAGCCGTACATCAACGTCTTCGCCACCACCCAGGCCAACAAGGACAATGAGCAGCTGAAGAAGCTCGCCGAGATCTGGCACAGCCCGGAGGTCACCGAAGCCGTCGCCCGCGACTCCCGCGGCACCTCCATCCCGGTGCAGCGCCCCGTCGAAGACCTGGAGAAGATCCTCGACGACGCCGAACAGGAAGCCCGCGAGAACCCCGATGCCGAGTAAGCCCGGCACCCGCGTCGAACTGCGCGGAGTTTCCAAGGTCTTCGGCTCCGGCGCCAACGCCACCAGCGCCGTCGACGACGTCACCCTGTCCGTCGAACCGGGCGGGGTGCTCGGCGTCATCGGCTACTCCGGTGCCGGCAAGTCGACGCTGATCCGCCTGATCAACGGGCTGGAGAACCCGACCTCGGGCGAGGTGCTCCTCGACGGAGTCGACATCGCGGGGATGAAGGAGAAGAAGCTGCGGGAGGTCCGCCGGGACATCGGCATGATCTTCCAGCAGTTCAACCTCTTCACCTCCCGCACGGTGGCTGGCAACGTCGCCTACCCGCTGGAGTTGGCGGGCGTGGAACGTGCCGAACGCAAGCGCCGCGTCGCCGAGCTCCTCGAATTCGTCGGCCTGGCCGACCGCGGCGGTTCCTACCCGGAGCAGTTGTCCGGCGGCCAGAAGCAGCGCGTCGGCATCGCCCGCGCGTTGGCCACGAACCCGTCGCTGCTGCTGGCCGACGAGGCCACCTCGGCCCTCGACCCGGAGACCACCGCGGATGTCCTGGAGCTGCTGCGCGAGGTCAACCGCACGTTCGGCGTCACCATCGTGCTGATCACCCATGAGATGTCGGTGGTGCGCGCCATCGCCGACCGTGTCGCGGTGATGGAAAACGGTCGCGTCGTCGAGCACGCCACGGTCCATGATCTGTTCGCCAACCCGACCACCGACGTCGGCCGGCGTTTCGCCTCCACGGCGCTGCGGGACCGTCCGAAGGGCCGGGAGCTCGATTCGGCGTTGGGTTCGCTTGACGACGGCCCCGCCGCCGCGCTGGTCACCGTCAGAGTGGATGACGCCGTGCCCCTGGGCCGGGTCCTCGACATCGCCCGCGCCGAAGGGCTCGACGCCACCGTGGCGCACGGGTCCGTGACCAACGTGCAGGCCCGGTCGTTCGGCCGTCTGACGCTGCGCCTCAGCGCGACGGGCGACGCGGCCCCCGATGACGTGGCCGCGGCGGCCGAGCGCGTCGTCGCACGGCTCGACGAATTCACCGAAAGCGAGGTCATCCGATGAGCGTCACCACCGCAACCGCGACCGCCGCGGCGGCCACGTCGACGGCCACCGAGATCCTCGCCCGCGACACCGACTGGGAGCTGCTGGGCCCCCGCATGTGGGACGCCTTCGGCGAAACGCTGTGGATGGTCTGCGTGACCATGGTCATCGGCGGCCTCGTCGGACTGGTGCTGGGCGTGCTGCTGTACGTCTCCCGGTCGTCCGGCGTGCTGCCGTCCGGCCCGCTGCACACCCTGCTGAACCTGGCCGTGAACTTCGTGCGGCCGATCCCGTTCATCATCCTGGTCACGGCCGTCGGCCCGCTGACCAAACTCGTGGTGGGCAAGACCATCGGCACCGGGGCGGCGATCTTCGTCATGACCATCGCCGCGTCCTTCGCCGTCGCCCGCCTGGTCGAGCAGAACCTCATGGCCATCGACCCCGGCGTCATCGAGGCCGCCCGGGCGATGGGCGCGGGGCCGTGGCGGATCATCCGCACGGTCATCGTCCCCGAGGCCCTCGGCCCGCTGATCCTGGGCTACACCTTCGCGTTCATCGCGGTCGTCGACATGTCGGCCATGGCCGGCTACATCGGCGGCGGTGGCCTGGGCGACTTCGCCATCGTCTACGGCTACCGCGCCTTCGACTGGAACGTGACGCTGGTGACCACCCTGGTGATCATCCTCATCGTCCAGGCCGCCCAGCTGCTGGGCAATTTCCTGGCGAAGAAGGTCATGCGCCGCTAGGCGCCATGACCCGCTAGATCTCCGCCGCGGCCAGCGCCCGCCAGCCCTTCTTCGGGCCGGGCGCGTCGCCGCAGGAGGACACCACGCCCTCGGTGACCGTCTGCTCGAGAGCCACGCCGACGGTGCGGCCGTCGTCGAACTCCACGACGGCGGCGGCATCGGCGGCCGGCGCATGCACCAGCACCCCGCGCAGCCGCTCGAGCGTCTCCGGCGAATGCCCGGCGCCCTCGTCCAACACCGCGTCGACCACGTCGGCGACGTCCACCGCGGCCACGGCGTCGATCGCCCACTCATCGACCTCCCCGCGCGCCGCGAGTTCCGCGACCTGCCCGCGGGCATCCCACACCCCGCGGCCGCGGCACCCTCCGGCGTGGAGGATTCCCGACGAGGCGTCGTCAAGCATCTGCTTCGTCTCGACCGCCGACAGCCGCCCGTACGAGTAATTCCACGGCAACAGCACCAACGCCGGCGCAAACCGGTGCCCCTTGGAATGCGACGTCTCCCACACCGCATCCGGGTGGACGTTGTTGAGCGCCTGGGCGATCGGCCGCCCCTTCACCGCACAGCACCGGTCGCGCTTGCCGTGCGTGCACACCAGCAACAACGGCTCGTCGACGACGCGAGCCCCCTCCGTCGGCCGCCCCAGCCGAACGTCCAGCGACAGCATCTCCTCGACGTCGCAGACCGTGCGGACCTCCAGGCGCGGCGCCGAAAACGCGGCGCCCTCCCCCGCCCCGGCCCCGTCCGGCGCGTCGATCCGCGGCGGGCAATGCGCCACGTACATGGTCACGCCGTCACAGGGGATCTGGCCGAGACGCCCCGGCTTGCGGATCAACTGCAGCGAACCGCCGCGCTCGGCGAGCCAATCCTTGATGCGGGCGGTCAGCTCCTCGCCGAACACCCCGCCATCGAGGATGTCGTGGCTCCACCCATACTGATGCTCGAGCGCGATGAACAGGACGCCGCCTTTCGCCGTACCCGGCAGCGGCTCATGTCCCAGGTCAGAGCACACGGTTTCCGTCATGAGTTAAGCCTAACAAGGTGTCCGGGGTCACGGTTGCCTCCCCCGTCCGGTCACCGTTTGACAACACTTTTCACTCTGTACCCAGCGACCTGGGGTTTTGCGCTTCGGGCTAATTGCCATTCAAAAAAAGCCGTCCTACGGTCGAAAGCATGATGCTCGGCCCCCGCACCTCGACCCGTTCGAACCGCGCCACCGCCCGCTCCGTGGCGGCGGTGATCGCCGCGGGCTCCCTCGTCCTCGGCCTCGCCGCCTGCTCGTCCGGGGCGGAGCCGGACGTCGATTCGGCGGTGTCGATGCGCTCGGAGGGCACGCCCACGTCCTCGGGCGCCGACGGCGGCGGAGGGGCGCCGGCGACGTTGGAGGCCGACCCCGCCCCCGACGTCGACTACTCGGACGCCCCGGCGGAGGCGGCCCCCGCGGACGGTTCCTACCTGGGCATCAAGGATGTCCGCATCGGCTCGCACGATGGTTTCGACCGCATCGTCATCGAGTTCATCGGCGACGGCGAGCCGGGGTACTGGGTGCGGTACGAGGACATGCCGACCCAGCAGGGCAGCGGCAACCCGATCAGCGTCAGCGGCGCCCACAAGTTGTCCGTCGACGTGCGCGGCACGGGCTATCCCTTCGACTTCAACGTGGAGGATTACCCGAATGGCCCGGTCAAGCCGGAGGGCACGTCGGCGATCACGGAGGTCCGCGGTTTCGGCACCTTCGAGGGCGCCACGCAGTACGTGGTGGGCATCGACGGCGAGCGCCCCGGGTTCAAGGTGTTCAAGGCCCAGAATCCGACGCGGCTGATCATCGACATCGAGGCCCGTTAAGTTCACCGTTTCCCTCAGCCGTATCTGCCTTCGATGCGCCACTTTCCCGCGTGGCCGATGAGCAGGAACGCCTGCGGCCCGCGCCCACCCGCCCCGGCGGGGGCGTCCACGGCGACGTGCATGCGGGCGGCGCGGCGGGCGTCGTCGGGGGTCCACCAGCGTTCGTCGACGGGCCATGGCCCGGCCCATGCGGTGACCTCGTGGTCGCGGCCGCCCCAGCGCAACACGGCGGGCACGCCGGTGAGGGTGCCCCGCCCGGTGACGGCGATGGTGTCGCCGGCGGCGTCGTACAACCCGACCTTCGACGCGGGGTGACGCGCCGACGGTGACCGCGGGGACGCCGACCCGCCCGGCGTGACCGCCGGGTTCGGCGCGGGCAGCGCCCCGGGCCACCGCCCCGTGACGGGAGGGGCCTCCTCCCCCACCGGGACCATGGCCACGCGTTCGGACGGGCCGCGGCCGCCGACGTCGACGGGTCGGCGCACCGCCTCCGGGCCGAGCAGACCCTGGACTCGGGCGGCGGCCCTGCCCGCCCGTTCCGACGCCGCATCGGCCCCGCCCCACAGCGCATCGCGTTCGACGCCGGCGACGATGACCTCCAGCGGCTCCAACGTCAACGCCGCGATGCCGCGGGCGTCGGGGGCATCATCGTCGATGGCGTCATCGACGACGTCGACCGGGCCGGCGGAGTCGCCCTCCCCCTCCACCGCCGTCTGCGCGGTGGTCCCCGCCGCGGCCTCCGCTGCGGCGATGGCGCGCCCGGTCAACCACCCGTCGAGCTGCCAGCGCACGCGGTCGGCGGTGGCCGCCTCGTCGAGCGGACCGGCGCAACGCCACACGCGGCGCAGTTCGGCGCCGTCGGTGAACTCCGCGGTCACCGCGAGCCGATGACACGCCAACCCGTGCTCGCGCAGCCGATGATGCAGCTTCGCCGCCAGCGCGCGGGCGATGAACGCGGCGGCGTCGACGCGCGTCAGCGTCTCCTCCGGGCGATGCACGATCGCCAGGTCCCGCGGCGGCGTCCGGGGCGCCACCCGCCGCTCCAGCTCCCCGGCGGCGACCTTCCGCCATCTCGCGCCCTCCGTCCCGAACCGGCCCGCCACGTCGCGGGCGGGAAGGTCGGCGACGTCGCCAAGCGTCCGCAAACCCAGATCCACCCAGGCCCGCCCCAGCGCCGCCGGGAAATCCAGGGCCGTTTCCGCCGCGACCTCCGCCAACGACACCCCGCGCAAAAACGCCGGGCCACCGCCGACGGGCAGCTGCACGCCCCGCCTCGCGGCGAGCACCGCGGTGGTCACGTCATCGGCGATGCCGACGAGGCAATCCGCCCCGGCGAGCGCGGCGGCGTCGAGGAGCATCTCCACCGTCTTCGCCTCGCCGCCGTGATACTTCGCCGGGCCGTCGACGCCGAGGACCACCAGTCCGGGCCGCAGCGCCTCCACTCCCGCGGCGACGTCGCCGATGCGGTCGAGCACCGGCTCGAACTCGCGGGCGTCGCGCGCCGGGTCAGCGTCGACGACGATCAGGTCGGGACATGCCGCCTGCGCATGCCGACGCCCCTGGCCACGCCGCACGCCCGCCCGCCGCGCCGCATCGGAGCAGGCCGCCACGGTCGCGTCGGACAGCACCGCGATGGGCGCCTGCGGCCCGGCCCCGCCCGTCGCGCCGGAAAACCGCGCCGCCTGAATCGGCCAATCGGGCAGCCACATGCCCAGGATCCGCGTCACCGTCGCCCGCCCCCTCATTCGGCCTTCCGCAGCGGCAACGGGACCACGCCGCCGGCCGCGCCGGAGCCTTCCCGCACGTCGAGCGCCGTCGCCTCCGTCGCCGCAGCCTCCGACGTCGGGCAGTCGCCGATGGTCCAGCGCACGCCACGTTCGGGCCGCCCCGCCCCGCGCGCCGTGACGTGGAACTCGACCCCGCGGATGCGCCCGTGCCCCGCGCCGAGCCCGTGGATCGCCGTCACCCGCGACGCCACCGACACCTTCGATCCCGGCCAGCCCTCGCCGACGTACAGCAGCGCGCACCCCGACCCCCGCAGCCGGGCCATGACGGGACGCGCGGCCGAGGGCGGGGGCGTGCGCTCCAGCTTGACGACGACCACGTCGACGCCATCGGCCAAGAGCGCCACCACCTCGAGGGGCGATTCGCCGGGTTCCGGCACGTCGAGAACCCGGGAGAGATCGCCACCGTGTTCGACGATGCTCAGCGGCGCGAAATCCGGCAGGCCGACGAGCGCGACATGCCCGCCGGCGGCGGTGACTTCGGCGAGAATCCCCGCCACCACCGCACCGGCGGCGTCAATGGAACTGACGGCACCCTTGAGCAGGCCGCCGTCGAGAAGCCCCGCAAGTCCGGCGGGAACGGGAACGCGCCCATCAGCGACGGAATACCCATCTCCAGCTGCAGGAACAACACCGCCACCATCGCCGACCACGACATGGGAACCGCGACCCCCGTCGCCGCCGCGACCACTGGCAGGCTCGGGCACGACGGCCCCCAACCCCGCCATGGATTTCCGCAACGCGGCGACGGTGTCCTCGCGATTCAACCCGGACAGGTCCGGCACGGCGCGCAACGCGGACATGACGACCTCCCCGACGATCGAACACATTTACTACGTTCGAAAGTGTATGCGCATGCCCGGAACGTCGTCAACAGTCCCGGTCACCCGACCGACGGCCCCGAATAACGCGAAAACCGCCGACCGAAAAGGTCGGCGGCACAGGCGGGGCGGGCGGGTCGTCGTCCCGCCCCAAGAACGGCTACGCGGAGCCGGGCACGTCCAGGACGACGTCGAACTCCAGCAGCTCAGCCGACGACGACACCGGCTTGCGCTCCTCGCCCTCGTGCGAGGCCTTGAAAGCACGGCCACCGCGCCAGCCCTGGTAGGCCTCCTCGTTCTCCCACTCGGTGAAGACGAAGTAGCGGCTCTCCCCCGCGGTCGGACGCAGCAGCTGGAAACCGATGAAGCCCGGGACGTCGGCCATCTTCGAGGAGTTGGCGGAAAAGCGACGCTCCAGCTCCTCGCCGGCGCCTTCGGGAACGGAAATGGCGTTGATCTTGACGATGCTCATGGGCATAACCCTAGCCATCCGGCACCGGGCAATCCATGGTCCCCGCGTTACTACAGTGAAGAAGCATGACCGAGCGCAACCAACGCCTGCACTCTTCGGCGTCTTACCGGGACGCCGCCGAACGCACGACGGCATTCATCAACGACCCCGTGCGGCTGGGAACGGCGATTGGCGCCGCCACTGCGCTCATCGCACTGCTCGCGCTGCTCCAGGCCCGGATCATCGGCGCCATCGGCTGGTGGAGCGTGACGGCGCTTTTGCTGGCGCTCATCGGCATCAGCGTCTTCGCGCGCCACGCGAAAACACCCGACGAAAAAACCAGGCCATCCCGTTTCGCCGAGCCGATGCGCGAGTCGCCGAACGACATTTCCTGGACTGGCGGCATAAGCATGCTGCTGATGTTCCCCGGCGCATGGATTATTGCTGCTGTCACCGAGCACATCCCCTCAAGCTCCGTCGCGACTGTCGTGGTCATCGCACTTTCGGCCATCACCGCTACCTGCGCAATCCTGCCGCAGCAATTCGGATTCCTCCCGGCGGCCGCACAACTTCCCGACGACTTCGCACAGCGCTGCCCCTACCCCGCCGACTCACCAGAGGCCCGCATCCTCGCGGTCCTCTTCGTCGCACGTCTACGCGACGGTTACGTCTTCTTCACCGACCACCTGTCCTACTTCGCCATGCTTGACGACGATGCCGTGCACGCCGCTCTCCGCACCCTGGAGGCCGATGGGCGCATCACCATCGCGAAGAACACCTCCGCACTGACGGAAAAGGGCCGCGCCCGCGAGTTCGCTCAACTCACGGACACGGCCCTCGCCGGCTAGGAAGCCATGCTCGACGGCGACCCGACCACCGGGCTTACTCCCACTCGATGGTTCCCGGCGGCTTGGACGTGATGTCCAGGACCACTCGGTTGACCTCCGCCACCTCGTTGGTGATGCGGGTGGAGATCCGCTCGAGCACGTCGTAAGGCACGCGCGTCCAGTCGGCGGTCATCGCGTCCTCAGACGTCACCGGGCGCAGCACGATCGGGTGGCCGTAGGTGCGGCCATCGCCCTGCACGCCCACGGAACGGACGTCGGCGAGCAGCACCACCGGGCACTGCCAGACGACGTCGTCCAGGCCGGCGGCGGTCATCTCCTCGCGGGCGATGGCGTCGGCGCGGCGCAGGGTGTCCAGGCGCTCCTCGTCGACGGCACCGATGATGCGGATGCCCAGGCCCGGGCCCGGGAACGGCTGGCGGCCGACGATGGCCTCCGGCAGCCCCAGCTCGCGGCCCACGGCGCGGACCTCGTCCTTGAACAGCAGGCGCAGCGGCTCGACGAGCGTGAACTCGACGTCATCGGGCAGGCCGCCGACGTTGTGGTGGCTCTTGATGTTCGCGGTGCCGGAGCCGCCGCCGGATTCGACGACGTCCGGGTACAGGGTGCCCTGGACCAGGAAGTCCACGGTCTCGCCCTCCGGCGCGCCCTCCAGGGCCCGGGCGACGGCGCGTTCGAAGGAGCGGATGAACTCGCGGCCGATGGTCTTGCGCTTGGTCTCCGGGTCGGTGATGCCGGCCAGCGCGTCGAGGAAGACCGCCGAGTCGTCGACGGTGATCAGCTTCGCGCCGGTGGCGGCGACGAAGTCCGTCTCCACCTGCTCGCGCTCTCCCTGGCGCAGCAGACCGTGATCGACGAACACGCAGGTGAGGCGGTCGCCGATGGCGCGCTGCACCAGCGCGGCGGCGACGGCGGAGTCGACGCCGCCGGACAGGCCGCAAATCGCCCGACCGTCGCCGACCTGCTCGCGCACGGCGTCGATGAGCTCCTCGGCGATGTTCGCGGCGGTCCAGTTCTGCTCGAGCCCCGCGATCTCGGTGAGGAAGCGCTCCAACGCCTGCTGGCCGTACGGCGAGTGGTTGACCTCCGGGTGGTACTGCACGCCGGCCATCTTCCGCTCGAGGCACTCGAACGCGGCCACCGGCGCGCCCTTGGTCGACGCGGTGACGGTGAAGCCCTCGGGGGCCTCGGTCACGGCGTCGCCGTGGCTCATCCACACCTCGTGGGTTTCCGGGGCGCCGGCGTGGAGCACGTCCTCGCCCGCCACGGTCATGGTGGTGCGGCCGTATTCGCGGTCGCCGGTGGCGGCGACGGTGCCGCCCAGCGCGCGGGTCATGGCCTGGAAGCCGTAGCAGATGCCGAACACCGGAATGCCCAGCTCGAGCAGCTGCGGATCCAGGGCCGGGGCATCTTCGGCGTAGACGCTGGACGGGCCGCCGGAAAGCACCAGCGCACGCGGGCTCTTGGCGCGGATCTCCTCGATCGTGGCGGTGTGCGGCACGACTTCGGAGTAGATGTTGGCCTCGCGAACGCGGCGGGCGATGAGCTGCGCATACTGCGCGCCGAAGTCGACGACGAGTACGGGGTGGTTTACCTGTTCAGACACACCGCGATTTTAGCGCACGTGCGGGGGCGGGCCCTTTTCGGCTCCGCCCCCGGCTTCGCGTCGGCTTCATGCTTTACGACGCCCGCCGCGTCGCCCGTCCACCGTCACCTGCGGACGGGCATGCCCAAATTGAGGGCGGCCGGGGCGTCGGCGGGCACGGTCGGGGCGACCGGGGCCACGGGCGCGACGTCGCGGTAGGCCTCGTCCTGCGACGGGCGGGGGTCGGCCTCGCCCTTGTTCGGCCACAGGGCGGTGGCGCGCTCGGCGATGGCGGTGATGGACAGCGACGGGTTGACGCCCGGGTTGGCGGGCATGGACGTGCCGTCGGTGATGTGCAGCGTCGGGTATCCCCACACGCGGTTGTACGGGTCGACGACGCCGCGCTCCGGGGAAGCCGAGATCGGCGCACCGCCGATGAAGTGGGCGGTGAGCGGAATGTTGAAGATCTCGCCCCATGTGCCGCCGGCGATGCCGCCGATCTTCTCGGCGACGCGGCGGGTGGCTTCGTTGCCCGCGGGGATCCACGACGGGTTGGGTTCGCCCTCGCCCTGACGCGACGACAGCAGGCGCAGCGGCCCCCACTTGTTCAGGTGGGTGGTCAGGCTGTTGTTGGAGTTCTGCATCACCAGCGAGATCACGGTGCGCTGCGACCACTTTCGCAGGTTGAACAGCTGGAAAATGACCTTCGGGTCGGCGGCGAGCTCCTTGATCAGCTTCCACCAGCGCGGCCCGCCGGCGCCGCCGTCGGTCATGAGGGTCTGCAGCAGGGCGATGGCGTTGGACCCCTTGCCGTAGCGCACCGGCTCGATGTGGGTGTTGGGCTCCGGGAAGAACGACGACGTGATGGCCACGCCCTCCGAGTAGTCGGCGTTCGGGTCGAGGGTCGGGCGCATGGCGCCGACGATGGCCTCGGAGTTGGTGCGGGTCAGGTAGCCCAGGCGCGACGACATGTTGGGCAGGTGTCCGTCGCTGCGCTGGCGGTGCAGCAGGTTCTGGCTGCCCCAGGAACCGGCGGCGACGATGACCTGGTCCGCGGTGTACGTGCGGCGGCGCTTGTTCACCCAGGCGCCCGTGCGCTCGGTGACGACGTCCCACGAGCCGTCGGCCCGCGGGTGGAGCTCGCGGACGGTGGTGCGCGGGATGATGTGCGCCCCGGCCGCCTCCGCCAGGTGGAGGTAGTTCTTCAGCAGGGTGTTCTTGGCGTTGTGGCGGCAGCCGGTCATGCACTCGCCGCATTCGGTGCACGCGCGGCGCTCGGGGCCGGCGCCGCCGAAGTACGGGTCGGGCACGAGTTCGCCCGGGGCGCCCTCGCCGCCGGTCTTTTCGCCGAAGAACACGCCGACGGGCGTCGGCACGAACGTGTCGCCGACGCCCATGTCCTCGGCGACTTCCCGCATGACGCGGTCGGCGGGGGTGACCGACGGGTTGGTGACCACGCCGAGCATCTTGCGGGCCTGCTCGTAGTACGGGGTCAGCTCCTTCTCCCAGTCGGTGATGTCCGCCCACTGCGGATCCCGGAAGAACGGCGACGGCGGCTTGTACAGCGTGTTGGCGTAGTTCAGCGACCCGCCGCCGACGCCGGCGCCGGCGAGGATCATCACGTCCTTGAGCAGGTGGACCCGCTGCACGCCGAACAGGCCGAACTGCGGGGCCCACAGGTACTTGTGCAGCCGCCAGCTGGTCTTGGCGAACTCATGGTCCTCGAACCGGCGGCCCGCCTCGATCACGCCGACGCGGTATCCCTTCTCGGTCAGCCGCAGCGCGGCCACCGAGCCTCCGAAGCCCGAGCCGATCACCAACACGTCATAGTCGCGTCGCGCACCCATGTCACTCTTCCCTCCCCGCCCCGCGGGGCGGACGTTCCGGGCGGCGGCCGGGCTGGTGGCGCACCGCCTCTTTTTGGCAACGGTAGCAATCAACCCGGTTGCCGGAACCGTTTTTCCGGAGACTCGCGCCCGCGACGCGAAAGCGGCGCCCGGGACAAACCCGGGCGCCGCCCTCCATGAAACGCGGTGTCCGACCGCGCGAAAAACTAGTGGATGGCCAGGTCCACGCGCTGGAAGGACTTCACGTCCGTGAAGCCGCACTTGGCCATGGCCCGCTTGATGCCGCCGACCAGGTTGCGGGTGCCGAACGGATCGGCGGCCGGGCCGAAGAGCAACTCCTCCATCGACGGGTGCTCGGCGCTCTCCGGGGCCAGGTGGACGTTGTCGACGAAACCGCGCGGGTACTTCGGGTGCGCGGCGGCCGACGGCCAGTGCCAGCCCTTGCCCGGCGCCTCCGCGGCGTCGGCCAGCAGGTGCGACAGCGCAACCGCATCGGCGCCGCAGGCGATGGCCTTGGCGATGCAACCCGCGGTTTCGATGCCGCCGTCGGCGATGACGTGGACGTAGCGGCCGCCGGTCTCGTCCAGGTAGTCGCGGCGGGCCGCGGCGGCGTCGGCGATGGCCGTGGCCATGGGCACGTCGATGCCCAGAGCCGACGGCGTCGTCGTGGTGCCCGGGCCGACGATGACGCCGGCCGCGCCCGTGCGCATCATGTGCAGCGCCGTGCGGTAGTCCACCACGCCGCCCACGATGACCGGCACGTCGAGCGAGCCGATGAAGTCCTTCAGGTTCAGCGGCTCGCCGTCGGAGGTGACGTGCTCCGCGGAAATCAGGGTGCCCTGGACGACCAGCAGGTCGATGCCCGCCTTCACCAGGATCGGGGTCAGTTCACGGCACCGCTGCGGGCTGACTCGCACGGCCGTGATGGCGCCGGTCTCGCGCAGCTCGGTGATCCGGCGGACCAGCAGTTCCTCGTCGATCGGCGCCGCATGCAGCTCCTGCAGCACCTTGTTCGCGGACTCGGGCGTCCACTCCGCACCCGACGCGGCCTCGACGACCTTCGCGATCGCCGCGGCACCGTCCTCGTGGCGGGCCCAAATGCCCTCCGCGTTCAGCACCGCCAGGCCACCCAGGCGGGCGAACTCCGCCGCCGACTCCGGGCCGGAGATCGAATCGGTCGGGTGCATCATCAGCGGGAAGCCGAACTCGTAGGCGTCGATGTTCCACCGCGTGTCCACGTCCTTCGACGAACGGGTGCGGCGGGACGGCACGATGGCGACGTCCTCGAGCTCATAGGTGCGGCGGGCCTCGCGGCCCATGCCGATTTCGACCATGTCACGCAATGTGGAATTCCTTCTTTAGGCGTTGTGCCCGCGGCCGCCCCACCACGGGAGGGCCCGGGGCGCGGCGATACAGCGGGAAACTAGCGCTGGTAGTAGTTCGGCGCCTCGACCGTCATCTGGATGTCGTGCGGGTGGGACTCGCGCAGGCCGGCCGCCGTGATCTGCACGAACTTGGCCTCGTTGAGCTGCTCGATGGTCGCCGACCCCGTGTAGCCCATCGCGGCGCGCAGACCGCCGACGAGCTGGTGGACGATCGCATCGAGGTGACCGCGGAAGGGCACGCGACCCTCGATGCCCTCCGGCACCAGCTTCTCCTCCGACAGCACGTCGGCCTGGAAGTAACGGTCCTTGGAAAACGAACGCTTCTCGCCCGTCAGGCCACGCCCCTGCATGGCGCCCAGCGAGCCCATGCCGCGGTACATCTTGTACTGCTTGCCGTTGACCACGACGGTCTCACCCGGCGCCTCGGCCGTGCCCGCCAGCAGCGAACCCAGCATGACCGTCGACGCGCCGGCGGCCAGCGCCTTGGCGATGTCGCCCGAGAACTGCATGCCGCCGTCGGCGATGATCGGCACGCCCGCCTTCTTCGCCGGCACGGCCGCCTCCATGATCGCGGTGATCTGCGGGGCGCCCACGCCCGCGACGACGCGGGTGGTGCAGATCGAGCCCGGGCCGATGCCGACCTTGATGGCGTCGGCGCCCGCCTCGATCATGGCCTCCGCCGCGGCCCGGGTGGCCAGGTTGCCGCCGATGACCTGCACGCGGTCGCCGAACTCCTTCTTCACGCGCGACACCATCTCCAGCACGCCGGAGTTGTGGGCGTGGGCGGTGTCCACGACGAGCGCGTCCACGCCGGCGTCGGCAAGCGCATGCGCGCGCTTCCACGAATCCTCGCCGGTGCCGATGCCCGCGCCGACCAACAGACGACCCGAACCGTCCTTCGAGGAATTCGGGTACTGGTCCTGCTTGACGAAGTCCTTCACCGTGATCAGACCGGTCAGCTTGCCCTCGCCGTCGACGATCGGCAGCTTCTCCACCTTGTGGGAGCGCAGCAGGTTCAGGGCGGCGTCGCCCGAAACGCCCTGTTCCGCCACGACCAGCGGCATCGGCGTCATGACCTCGCGGACCGGGCGCGACGGATCGGTCTCGAACCGCATGTCGCGGTTGGTGCAGATGCCGACCAGCTTGCCCTCTTCATCGACGACCGGCAGACCCGAAATGCGGAAACGGGCGCACTTCTGGTCGACCTCCCCGATCGTCTCGTCCGGCGAGCACGTCACCGGGTTGGACACCATGCCGGCCTCGGAACGCTTGACGATCTCGACCTGCTGCGCCTGATCCTCCACCGACAGATTGCGGTGCAGGATGCCCATGCCGCCCTGGCGGGCCATCGCGATGGCCATGCGGGACTCGGTCACCGTGTCCATCGCCGCCGACACGATCGGCACGTTGAGGCGCAGCTCGCGGGTCAGCTGAGTGGACGTGTCCACCGCGGACGGGATCACGTCCGAGGCGTCCGGGATGAGCAGGACATCGTCGAAGGTGAGACCGACGAGCGGGATCTTGCCCGCGTCATCGCCACCCAAGCTGATTCCGGTGGGGTTCGTCATGGATTGTCGTCCTCCTGGTCGCGCCGCCGAAAGTTCGGATTACCCAACAGGGTAATCCCAATCTCGGGCGGGTAGTAACTTGGCCCCGGCCCCGGCTACGGTGGGCGGTGTGAATCGTGATTTTTGGTCGTCCATGCCGCGTGACCCTTTCGAGGGCGATCCCGACGACCCGTCGCACCTGCTCGAACCGGACGAACCCTTCGTTCCGCTGACCGCCCAAGAGCGCCGCGAGGTCGAGGAGGACCTCGAAGCCGTGCGCACGTTCCGCGCCGACCTCGCCCCCAGGGGCCTGTGGGGCGTGTCCATGATGTGCGAGGACTGCAACGAGCCGCATTACTACAACTGGGACGTCCTGGAAACGCACTACGTGCTGCTGCTCAAGGGCGAGCAGTCCCCCGTCCACGAACCGCAGTACGACCCGGATCCGTCGCGATACGCGCCATGGGATTACTGCGCGGGCTACGTCGACGGGCGCCGCGACCGCTAGATCCGGCGGCGCGTCCCGGGGCCCCGACGACACCCGGGGTTCCAGAGCAGCCCGCAACCCGGCGGCCGCGCCCTGTCCCGGCTATTGCCCCGGCATCTGCGGCAGCGCCGAACGCACCGTTTCGGGGTCGGCCGTCGGCAGCGTCGGCTGTTCGTTGACCAGCGGCGGGCCGACGGTCTCTGCCGGCGCGCCCGACGACCCCTGGCCGACGGTCGACGTCACCGTCTCCGTCACGGTCTCGGTACGCACCTCGGTGTGGGTGACCACCCCCGGCTCCAGCGTCCGCGTTTCCCGGTGGGTGGTGGTGCGCTCGTTGGTCACCGTCTCCGGGGCGCGGGTGACGGTGCGGACGCGCTCGACCGTCTCGCGCATCTGCGATTCCAACGCGGGGCGGTCGTTTTCCTCGACCTCCGCCAACAACCGCTCGGCATGCTCCAGCAATTCACGGGCCCGTTCGGCGTCGCCGGCCTTGCCCGCGGCGTCGGCCTCGTCCAGAGTCGACGCCAGTTCCAACTCCACGGAGCGGTCCCCGAACAGGGACACCCGCGCCGGCCACAGGGAGCTGCCCGGGGTGGCGGAATGGACGGCGGAAAGACCCCCGGCGACCAGCACCAGAGACGCGGCCGCGCCGATCAGGGCGCTGCCGATGCGCGACGGCCGCCACCAGGCGGCGGGACCCGGGACGACGGCGCCCGCCCCATAGTCGGCGGTACCGGACCCGTCCCCGGCGGCGTCGTCCTCGACCGCGGCGTCCGCCTCGACGTCGTCTTCGGTCGCCACGACCTCGACGTCCACGACGTCGCGCGCGGGCACGGCGACGGCGGGGTCGATGTCCGGCAGAGGCGGCAGCTCGGCATCGGCGGCGATGCGGGCGTCGGCGATCAGGGACGCGAGGTAGGAATCGGTGCCGTAGACGCCGGCTCCGCACACGTCGCGTCGACCGGCGGCAAGGGCGTCGAGGAATCGATCGTCCGCCGCCAACTCCTGCTGGGTGGGCATATGCTCCACGCCAGACACCGCATGACCCCGCCGGGTGCCCCGGGGGTCACGGTGATCGCCCATCGCCGTCTCCTCGTCCTTCCGTCCGTTCACGGTCATCGCGCCTTCCGGGTTTCCCCGGTTCGTTCGCGCGACGCCTTTTCCTCGACCACCGCGCGGAGCTTCGCCAACGCGCGGTGCTGTGCGACCCGGACCGCGCCGGGGGTGCTTCCGACGAGCTGCGCGACTTCCTCCGCCGGCAGCCCCTCGAACACCCTCAGGATGATGATGTCGCGGGCCTTGTCACTCAGTGAATCGAGAAGGTCGCGGACTTCGTTACCGGCATCTTCCAGGAGCACGGCTTCTTCCGGCCCGCTCCCCGTCACGGGGGTATCCGGCAGCGTGTCGCTGGGGTGGGACAGGTCCCTGGCGCCGGCGCGGTGGGCGTCGGCGACCTTGTGGGAGGCGACTCCGTATACGTACGCCATGAACGGCCGTCCGCGATCGGTGTACCGGTCGAGGGACTTGGCCACGGCGAGCATGGTCTCCTGCGCGACGTCGTCGGCGGACACCGCACCGTCCTGGCCCATGCGCGCGCGGCAGTAGCGGACGATGGGCGGGTGGATGTGGCGCATCAGGGAGTCGAATGCGGCTCCGTCGCCGTCGATGGCACGCCGCACCCAATCGCGGACCATGTCATCGTCGGCCATGCCATTCCTTCCCTATCCGCCGTCGGCCGGGGTTTCCGCCGCCGGGACGGGCCATCGCGGTGATCGGCGGCGCGGTGGCCGTCGCGGGGACGCGGCCCGCGAACCGAATCGTCCGACGTTGACGTTCGTCGCCAATGTGCATTGATCGTACAACACCGCAAATAGAGGTATTCGCAGCCGCGGGCGGCGGCGCCGGCCCCGTGAGCCGCGCCACTGCCGGAACCCCTCAGATCCCGCCTGCCCGAGAAGTTCTCCGAAACTGTGCCCCGATTCTGCCGATTGGTTCCCCGGACGTAACCAACGGTTCACCATGCGGGCCCACACTGGCCGCCGTGACCGTCCCCGACCCGAGGACGACGCACGCGGGCCGCCCCGGCGGACCGATCCGCGTTTGATGCGATACACGAGTGTCTTTTATCTAGGAGATTCCCGGCCATGACTCACATCGATCACCTCCCCGGACCGAATGCGGACCTGTGGGACTGGCAGCTCCACGGTTCCTGCCGTGGCGCGGATTCCTCGGTGTTCTTCCATCCCGAAGGTGAGCGCGGCCGCGCCCGGGCAATGCGCGAGATGCGCGCCAAGTCCATTTGCCAGGCGTGCCCGGTGCTGGAGCAGTGCCGCACCCATGCGCTGTCGGTCGGTGAGCCGTACGGCATCTGGGGCGGCATGAGCGAGGCCGAGCGGTCGGAGATCCTCCGCAACCGCCCGCGTCGCCGACGCGACAAGGTTCGCGAGACCGTCCTGGTGTGACGCCACCGCCGCCGCCCGTGCAGGGTCGCGGCGGTTTTTCTTTCGGCCCGGGTTCGGGCCGGCCCGGCTTCGTTGGCTTTGCGACGACCACGGGGCGGGCATCCCACCCGGGTCACGCCTCGCACCCGGGCCGCACCGCAGCACCGAAACATCACGCTGCGGCACCGAAACGAAAAACGACGCCCCACCCGGCCAATCGGCCGAATGGGGCGTCGCAGGGCGAAGGGGGCGCCCACGCGCGACTAGTGCGCGTGACCGTGTCCCTCCGGCTCCTCCTCGGGCTTGTCCACCACGGAGGCCTCCGTGGTGAGCAGCATGCGGGCCACCGACGCGGCGTTGACCACCGCGGAGTGGGTGACCTTCACGGGGTCGATGACGCCGGCGGCGATGAGGTCGCCGTACTCGCCGGTGGCGGCGTTGTAGCCCTCGCCGTTCGGCAGTTCGCCGATGTGGTGGACCACCACGGAGCCGTCGACGCCTGCGTTGACGGCGATCCAGAAAGCCGGCTTGGTCAGGGCGCGGGCCAGGGCGCGGACGCCGACGGCTTCGTCGCCGGTGAACTCGTCGGCGTAGCCCTCCAGCTCGCGGGAGATCTGCACCAGCACGGAACCACCGCCGGCGATGACGCCCTCCTGCACCGCGGCACGCGCGGCGTTGATGGCGTCTTCGACGCGCAGCTTGCGCTCGTTGACCTCGGTTTCGGTGGCGGCGCCGACGCGGATGACGGCCACGCCGCCGGACAGCTTCGCCAGGCGCTCCTCGAGCTTTTCGCGATCCCACGTGGAATCGGTGCGCTCGATTTCGTTGCGCAGGTGCTGGCGGCGCTCCTCGACGGCCTCGGCGGTGCCGGCGCCGTCGACGATGACGGTCTCGTCCTTGGTGATGGTGATGCGGCGGGCGCGGCCCATGACCTCCAGGCCGGTGTCCTTCAGCTGCATGCCGGTGTCCGCGGTGACCACGGTGCCGTCGGTGACGACGGCGAGGTCCTCCATGAACTCCTTGCGGCGGTCGCCGAAGTACGGGGCCTTCACGGCCGCGACCTTGAGGGTCTTGCGCATCGCGTTGATGACCAGCGCGGACAGGGCCTCGCCCTCGATGTCCTCGGCCATGATCAGGGTCGGCTTGCCCGACTCGGCGATCTTCTCCAGCAGCGGCAGGAACTCCGGCAGCGACGTGATCTTCTCGCGGACGAGCAGGATCTGCGCGTCCTCGAGGACGGCCTGCTGCGCGTCGACGTCGGTGATGAAGTACGGGGACAGGAAGCCCTTGTTGAAGGACACGCCCTCGGTGACCAGCAGGTCGGTGGCGATGGTCTGCGACTCCTCGACGGAGACCACGCCGTCCTTGCCGACCTTGTCCATGGCGCCGGCGACCAGGTCGCCGATCTCCTCGTCACGCGAGGACACGGTGGCCACCTGCGCGATGGACGCGGAGTCGGTGACCGGGGTGGCCTTGGACTTCAGCAGCTCGACGGTCTTGTCGGCCGCGGCGGCGATGCCGCGGTTGAGGGCGACCGGGTTGGCGCCGGCCGCGACGTTGCGCAGGCCCTCGTGGACGAGCGCCTGGGCGAGCAGCGTCGCGGTGGTGGTGCCGTCGCCGGCGATGTCGTTGGTCTTGACGGCCACCGACTTGACCAGCTGGGCGCCGACGTTTTCGAACGGGTCCTCGACGTCGATGTCGCGGGCGATGGTCACGCCGTCGTTGGTCACCAGCGGACCGCCGAACGCCTTGTCCAGCACCACGTTGCGGCCCTTGGGGCCCAGGGTCACCTTGACGGCGTCGGCCAGCGTGTCCACGCCCCGCTTGAGGCCGTCGCGGGCCTCTTCGTTGAATGCAATGAGCTTGGCCATGTGGGTCCGCCCTACTTCTCGATGACGGCGAGGATGTCGCGCTGGGACAGGAGCAGGTACTCCTCGCCCTGGTACTTCAGCTCGGTGCCGCCGTACTTGGAGAAGATGACGACGTCACCCTCCTTGACGTCCATCGGGATGCGGTCGTCGTCGTCCGCCCAGCGGCCGGGGCCCACGGCGATGACGGTGGCCTCCTGCGGCTTCTCCTTCGCGGAGTCGGGGATGACCAGGCCGGACGCGGTGGTGGTCTCGGCTTCGTTGATCTGGACCAGGACGCGGTCCTCGAGCGGCTTGATGTTGACGTTCGCCACGATGAATTCCTCCATGAGCGGGGCACCCGTCGCGGCCCTTTTTCGTCGGGTGCGGGCGGCGGGCGCCTGGTTGATGTTCTTGTGCCGGTTGGTCTGCCGTGCACAGCCGTCGTCGCGGGTGAACAACTGTGTGTCAAACAACCTTGCTGGCACTCTACCCCCGCGAGTGCCAGCACTCAACCTTGGAGGGTGCGGGCCGCGCGTACGGTCGCGGCCGGTGCGGGCGGCCGCGCCCCGCCGAGGCGGGCGGGGC
>NZ_KV787106.1:47973-52181 GCF_001807025.1 Corynebacterium sp. HMSC11E11
GCCCCGCCGAGGCGGGCGGGGCGTGCGGGGTTTGTTTTACGACGCCCCGCCGGGAAGCGCGATGAGCTCCTCCACCGGCATCGACGGGTCGGTGGCGCACCCGTAGCCGGACGGTTCGGCGCCGGCGGCGATGAGGTGGGCGGCGATGGCGCCGATCATCACCCCGTTGTCGGTGCACAGGCGCATCGGCGGCACGTGCAGCGTCAGGCCCGCTTCGGCGCACCGCTCGGCGGCGAGTTCGCGCAGTCGGGAGTTGGCGGCCACTCCCCCGCCCAGCAGCAGGGTCGTCGCGCCGACGTCCTTCGCGGCGCGAACGGCCTTGAACGTCAGCACGTCGCACACCGCCTCCTGGAACGACGCGCAGGTGTCGGCCATGTCGATGACGCGGCCCTCGCGTTCGGCGGCTTCGACGTATCGGGCGACGGCGGTCTTCAGGCCGGAGAACGAAAAGTCGTGCCGGGAATCCTGCGGCCGCATCATCCCGCGGGGGAACTTCACCGCCGCGGGGTCGCCGTCCTTGGCCAGGCGGTCGATGACGGGTCCGCCGGGGTAGCCCAGACCGAGCAGCCTCGAGACCTTGTCGTAGGCCTCGCCGGCGGCGTCGTCGAGGGTCGATCCCAATTCCGTCATCGGACGCCCGGCACCGCGCACGTGCAGCAGCTGCGTGTGCCCGCCGGAGACCAGCAGCGCCACGGCGTTGGTCAGGTCCGCGCCATCGAGGGCGCCGACGGCAACGTGGCCGCCCAGATGGTTGACCCCGTAGAACGGCACGTCCCACGCCGCCGCATACGCCTTCGCGCCGGCCGACCCGACCAGCAGCGCCCCCGCCAATCCGGGCCCCACCGTGGCGGCGACGCAATCGGGGATGAAACGCCCCTCCCCGGAGTCGGGGCCGAGCGCCTCCCCCGCACGTCGCAAAGCCTCGCGGACCACCGGCTGCAGGGCCTCCAAGTGTGCGCGCGAGGCGATCTCGGGCACGACGCCGCCGAAGCGGGCGTGCTGCTCCATCGACGACGCCACGACATCGGAGAGGACCTCGATCCGCGGGCGGTCGGCCGAACCCTCCTGCTCCGCGGGAAGGTCATCCGACCAGGTGACGCGCATGACGGCGGCGCCCGTTTCGTCGCAGGAGCTTTCGACGGCGAGGATCGTGCGGCTGTGCTGGGCGGCGGCGCTGGAGGTCATGCCCGAATTCTACGACCCGCCCGCCGCCGGCCGACGCATCGTGTACGCGTCGGCGCCGGACTGGCGGTAGTAGCGCTTGCGCACCCCGATGGTTTCGAACCCGTGCGCGGTGTACAGGCCGACCGCCGGTTCGTTGTCGGTGCGGACCTCCAGGAACACCGGCCCCGGCGCGGCGTCGGCGACGGACAGCAGATGTTCCAGCAGTTCCCGGCCCACGCCGCGGCCGCGCAGGACGGGGTCGACGGCGATGGTGTGGATCTCGTACTCGGGCGCCGACTCGGGCCCCAGCCTGGTGATTCCGCCGTAGGCGAGCACCCGGTCGACGCCCTTCGCGGCACCGCCGTCGGGGATGACCCAACCGAGGTAGAGGTTGGCGGGGCTGGCCAGTTCGGCGGCGAAGGCGGACTCGGGCCACGGGTCGTCGCCGGCGAAGATCTGGGCTTCCAGCGCGGCGCATCCCGACGCCGCCCCGGGAGCCAGCCGCCCGAAGGTGGCGGCGGCCAACAGCTGATCCGGGTTGGGGCCGGGTCCCGCGCCGATCACGCGCCGTCCCGCTTCGCGACGTCCACGTCCGGAATCGCAGGGGACTTGGGCACGGGTTTCGGCGGAGTCGCGTCGGGGCGTCGGAGGTACAGCGGCACCAATGCGGCGGCCGGCCCCGCGAGAGCGGCGGTGGCGGAAAACGGCGTGTGGTCGGGTTCGCCGTCGCCGTCGGCGTCCGGACCGTCTTCGTCGTGGTGGTATTCCAACTCGGCGACGGCGGCGGCGACGAGTCCGGCGGGCGTCGGATATGCGCCGGTGATGCGGGAATCCGCGACCACCGCGGCGACGTCGGTGTCGGCGAAGCCCGCCCGGACGTCGGCGCACTTGTCCGCGTCACCGACGAACTGCCCGGGCACGAAATCGGGGACGTCCTCCAGCACGGCATCGGCGCAGGCCGCCGCAGCCATCACAGCCGGCCCCCACACCCGTCGACCATCGCGGTAGGCGGCGACGTAGACCTCCCGGCGACGGGCGTCGGTGACCACCATGACGTCGCCGGGCAGGGCTTCCCCGCCCGGATGAGCCAGCGCGTCGAGCGAACATGCGCCGTGGGCCGGCACCTCCCACGCATCGGCGAACGACGCCGCGGTGGCCATGCCCACCCGAAGGCCGGTGAAGGGGCCGGGGCCGCAGCCGACGACGACGGCCCCGACCGCGCGGGCGGCGCCACCCCCGAGCCCGGCGTCGGCCAGGCACGTCCGGATCAGCGGCGTGAGCACCTCATTGTGGGCGCGCGCGTCGACGTGACCGGCCGCCGACAATTCCTCGAGCATCGGCGACCGGCGACCGTTGGCCGCACGCTCGCCGGGCAGCTCGGCGACGTGGACGAGACCGGCGGTGACCTGCGGCGTGGACGTGTCCACGGCGAGTACGAACATGTCCGTCACGATACCCGCCGCCACGTCACTTCCCGGACGTCATCCGCCGAAGAACGGTCGATGCTCACCAGCAGGAGGGAGTCGGACAGCTGCTCGACCAGGCCGGCGCCCCATTCGGCGACGACGACGCAGGACTCCAGATCCGTGTCCAGGTCGAGGGAGTCCAGGGCGTCGAGGGCGTCGAGACCCCGGTCGTCGGCGCGTTCACCCCCGACTCCTTCCGCTCCCGGTCCTTCCTCGCCGAACAGCCGGTAGGCGTCGACGTGGACCAGATCCGGTCCGCCGCCCAGGCTGCGGTGGTGACGGGCGATGGTGAACGTCGGGCTGGTCACCCGCCCGCGGACGTTCATGCCCGCGGCGATGCCCTGGGTCAGCGTGGTCTTGCCCGCGCCCAGCGGACCATCGAGGATCACCAGGTCCCCGGCGACCAACGTGGCCCCGAGTTCCTCGCCGAAGGCCCGCATGTCCTCGGCCGTCGGCAATGTCCGTGCACCGGATTCGGGGAAAGTGCTGGGGCGGGAAGTCATGGGGACATCGTAATGCGGGCCCCGGATCGCCCCCACCGGGGCCGCGCACCGGCCGGTTTTCGTCTGCGTCGGCCGGTTCGTCCACCGGCCGCCTCCTACACCGGCCAGTTCTCGCGGACGAGGGTCTCGATGGCCCCGCCGACCAGCTTCGGCTGCTCCAGCTGCACCATGTGGCCGGCGCCGGGCACCCTCACCAGGCGGGCGCCGGGCCAGCCCTCGATGATGTCCACCGCCCGCTCGTACGGGATCATCCGATCCTTGTCGCCGGCGATGACCACGCCGGGATGGCCCTCCAACGCGGCGACGCCCTCCGACTCGTCGTGAAGCTGCAACGCGCCGAAGAAATTGAAGATCGTCGTGGCGTGCGTATCGTCGATCATCTTCTCGTTGAGTTTCACGATCGCATGCGGCGTCCTCTGATCCCCGAAGGAAGCGCCGCGGATGAGGGGCATCTCCCCCACCGTCGCCAACTGCCGGACCTGGTTGGCCAACTGGGGCAACGACTTCGCGGTCTTCGTCAGCGCCTGGCCGACGGGCCCGAGCATCATCTGCGGAATGCCGCCCTTGGACAACCCCGCCGACGCCGTGGCCAGCAGCGACACTCCCGACACCCGCTCCATCAGCTCCGGGTGTCGGCGGGCGAAGGACATCACGGTCATGCCGCCCATCGAATGCCCGACCAGGAAAATGCGCCCGGCCGGGACGCGCTCGCGGATGATGCACGCCAAATCATCGGCCGTGTGGCCGATGGTGCAGGCCTCGGCCTCTGGGTCGCCGGAATCGCCGTGGCCGCGCTGATCCCAGAACAGCAACCGCACATCATCGCCGAAGCTCTTGCGGAACTGATGCGACAGCAGGCACCACGAATCCTTGCGCTGGCAGTAGCCGTGGGTGAACACGATGGTCACCGGGGCAGTCTGGAATCCGCGCTCGACGACGCACAGGTCGAGGCCGTCCGACGAGGTCACCGTCCCCGACCACGTGGCGTCGCCCAGGGTCAGCAGCTCGGGCGGGACGGCCGCGGCGTTGCGGGCGAGCCAGTGCTCGCGCCAGCCGATGACGCCCGCGCCGGCCG
>NZ_KV787107.1:0-1879 GCF_001807025.1 Corynebacterium sp. HMSC11E11
CCCGGCGCAATGCCGGGGGCCTTCGTTCACGTTGGTAGCGGGGGCAGGATTCGAACCGACGACCTCTGGGTCATTGCTTGGAATGGTCGACATCTCCACGTGGCCCGATACCCACTGGCACTACGATCCCTCGAACTCTACGTGGCATCGCGCTCGCCAACTCCGCCCGACGTGCCAGCTTGCGGGCATGCCATCACGCCAGCTGGCGGGAACACCCTGCGGGGCAAAGTGCTTTCATGTTGCTCTCCGATAGCCCTCTGCTACTGCCGAGCCCTTCTTGATGGGAAGACCCGATACGCCGATGGGAACTGCGACTTCGCGCCCAAGGCCAACAATCGGCAACGATCGACACACGGGTCCGCCATATTCGCCGCCTCGCGCGCGACCTCGACGCCATCAGCCCGTCCGACGTCTGCTCTGACGACTTTATCGAGTGGAGCGGCGCGCAGGAGTGGGCACCTGAGACCCGCCACGGATACCACGCAAGCGCCCGGTTGTTCTTCCGCTGGTGGGCTACCCAGGACGACGGCACCGCATCTCCGGCAGACGTCCTCACCGGGATCCGGCGCCACACCCCGCCGCCTCGACCAACGCCCGAGGACATCCTCCACGACGCGATCGCGGCCGCCACGCCACGCACCCAACTCATCCTCCGACTAGCTGCCGAACTGGGCCTACGGCGCAGCGAAATCGCCACGCTTCACCGCCGTCACCTCACCGAATCCCCCGACGGTTGGACGCTCACAGTTCACGGAAAAGGAGGCCGCACACGCGTCCTCCCAGTCACCGCCTCCCTGGCCCCCACAATCCGCCATGCCGGCGACGCCTCGATCTTCCCTGGCCAAATCGACGGCCACCTTTCACCCCGATGGGTCTCAAAGCTGGCTGCACAGGTTCTTCCGCCGGGCTGGTCGCTCCACACGCTGCGGCACCGGTTCGCCACCACCGCCTACCGGCATGGCGGCCACGACCTTCTCGGAGTCCAGCAAGTGTTATGTCCCGGCAGGTTGCGAACGCTGCCTACCGGGCCATCACCACATCCGGCGATAACCACGGTCAGGCAGAAAGAGGGAAGGCCGTCCCTGTGATTGTCTTGGGTTACCACACTCAAAGACACCAGAAACGACCTTCCATGACCCACGCTAACGCACCACTGCCCCCACCGGGCGTCTGCGCCTTGCCAAGCTCATCGTCGACGACGGATGGAGCTGCGCCCGAGCCGCCGAACGATTCCAGGTCTCGGCCTCCACGGCCCACAAATGGTCCCGCCGCTACCGCATGCCGGCCTTGGCCTGCTTCGACCAAGCCACCGGTTTGCCGGTGCGCCGGATGCCAGTCAACTCCTAACTCCTTTACGCCCGCGGCGGCATGGTCCACATGGACATCAAGAAACTCGGTCGCATCCCCGATGGCGGTGGCTGGCGCAAATTTGGCCGCGGAAACGACAAGACCAAGGGTCACTCCGGTGTCGGCTACGCCTACCTGCACCACGTTGTCGATGACTGCTCGCGTTTGGCGTATTCGGAAATTCTCGGCGATGAAAAGAAAGACACCGTCGCCGGGTTTTGGAACCGGGCCCGGGACTTCTTCACCGGTTGCGGCATCGACATCAGCCGGGTGATGACCGACAACGGCCCGGCGTACCGGTCGCGGCTGTTCAACAACGTGCTTGCTTCCCAGCAGGTCAAGCATGTCTTTACTGGCTCTTCACGATTTAGAGTGCGTTGATCCGGGTGTGCAGCTGCCCGGAGTGAATCAGGCACCGCAAGATGTAGTTGTCCAGGTTCCTGAAGCCCAGAGCGATACCACGCAGGTGCTCGAGCCTGCCGTTGATCGCTTCCACAGGGCCGTTGGACGCCCCGATGTCGAAGTAAGCCAG
>NZ_KV787108.1:0-49911 GCF_001807025.1 Corynebacterium sp. HMSC11E11
CCCCTCCGACGACCTCAACCCCACCCCCCACCACCGCACCCGCAAGGAGACCCGACATGGCACGCGAAGCCCACCTCCCCCTGACCGACACCGACGAACGCGCCGCCCTGCGCGAAGCCGTCCGAGCCCTGGGCAACAAGTACGGGCTGGACTACATGATCGACAAGGACGACAACGGCGAGTACCCGACCGAACTCTGGCGCGAGGCCGGCGAACTCGGCTTCGTCGGCGTCAACCTGCCCGAGGAGTACGGCGGCGGCGGCGCCGGCCTGGCCGAACTGGCCATCGTCGAAGAAGAGCTCGCCGCCTGCGGCACCGGCCTGCTGATGCTCGTCGTCTCGCCGGCCATCGTCGGCTCCATCATCACCGCCTTCGGCACCGACGAGCAGAAGTCCCGCTGGCTGCCCGGCATCGCCTCCGGCGAGTTCATCGCCGCCTTCGGCATCACCGAGGCCGACGCCGGCACCAACAGCCACAACCTCGGCAGCACCGCCCGCAAGGTCGGCGACAAGTGGGTGCTCAACGGCAACAAGACGTTCATCTCCGGCGTCGACCAGGCGGACGCGGTGCTGTACGTGGCCACCGTCGTCGACGAGGAGGGCAACCGCGGCAAGCCGGCGCTGTTCATGGTGCCCACCGACGCGCCGGGATTCACCGCCAACCGCATTCCGATGGAGGTCAAGCTCGCCGAGTGGCAGTACTCCCTGTTCCTCGACGACGTGGAGCTGCCGGAGGACTCGCTGATCGGGTCGGCCGACAACGGTCTGCCGCAGCTGTTCATGGGGCTCAACCCGGAGCGGGTCATGGCGTCGGCGATGGCGACGGGCCAGGCCCGGTTCTGCCTCGACCGGGCGGTGTCGTACGCCCGCGAGCGCAACGTGTGGGGCACCCCCATCGGCGCGCACCAGGGCATCTCCCACCCGCTGGCGCAGTGCCACGTGGAGCTGGAGTTGACGCGCCTGATGTGGCAGAAGGCCGCGGCGCTTTACGACGCCGGCCTGCACCGCGAGGCGGCGGACGCGGCGAACATGGCCAAGTACGCGGCCGGCGAAATCTCCGCCAAGTCGCTGGACCAGGCGGTGCAGACCCTCGGCGGCAACGGGTTGTCCACCGAGTACGGGCTCGCCCGCATGTTCGGTGCCTCGCGTCTGCCGCGCATCGCACCGATCAGCCGCGAGATGCTCCTCAACTACGTGGGCACCAACATCATGGGCCTGCCGAAGAGCTACTGATCACCGCCGACGCCGACGATTTCCGGGGCACCCCCAAGGAGGAGCAGTCATGCCCATCAACTACCGCACCGACGCGGGCGTTGCGTTCATCACGCTCGACGAGCCCGCCAAGCGCAACGCATTGTCCCCCGAGATGATCGGGGAGGTCTCCGACCACCTGGCGGCGGCCGTGGCGGACCCGCACGTCAGGTCCGTGATCATCGATCACGCCGGTTCCACGTTCTGCTCCGGCGCCGACCTGGGGTCGGCGAAGGCCAGCGGCGTCGAGGCCGCGGCGGGCAATTTCCTGGCCCTGCTGCGGTCCATCGTGGCCGCGCCGAAGCCGGTCATCGCGATGGTCGACGGTCATGTCCGCGCCGGCGGGATGGGCCTGCTGTCGGCCTGCGACGTCGCGTTCGTCTCCCCCTCGTCGACGTTCGGGGCCCCGGAGCCGCGCATCGGCGTCGCGCCGGCGCTCATCGCGCTGACCGTGCTGCCGCGGCTGGGTTCGCGGGCCGCGGCCCGGCACCTGCTGTCCGGTGACGTCTTCGACGCTGCGGAGGCCGCCCGGATCGGCCTGGTGACGGAGGTCGCCGACGATCCCGCCGCCGCGGCCGCCGCGTATGCGGCCGATCTGCTGGCCTGTTCGCCGCAGGGGTTGGCGGAAACGAAGGCCCTGCTCAATCATGCGATACTGGAGGCATTCGATCAGCGGGGATCGGAATTGGCCGCGACGTCGTCGAGGCTGTTCGCCAGTTCCGAGGCGAAGGAGGGCATGGCCGCCTTCCTGTCTCGACGCCGCCCCGCATGGGCGGAGCCGACGGACTCGCCCCGCTCACCGGACGACGACTGATCCCGGAAAGGTAACCACGATTTCATGCCGCGCACCCCGAAGCAGGACCGAAGCAAGGAAACGCACCGCAAGCTCGTCGAGGCGACGGTGCACACCCTCGCCACGAGGGGCGTGCCGGCGACCACGGTGAGCCTGGTCGCGGAGAAGGCCGGGGTGTCGCGTGGCGCGGCCCAGCATCATTTCCAGACCCGCGAGACGTTGATCGAGCAGGCGCTGGGCCAGATTTCGGAGGAGCGCACCGAGCAGTTCCGCGAGGCGATCGCCGCATTGGACGTCGGAGAAAACGGTGCGCCGGTCGAGGAGGTCATCCGGCTGGTCATCGACTTCTTCACCGGCGAGCTCTTCCATGCGGCGACGCACGTGTGGTCGGCCGCGGCGAGCGACCCGAATCTGGCGAAGATCATTCTGCCCGCCGAGTCCCGGCTCAATCGCGAGATTTTCGAGCTCACCGCCGAAGCGTTGAAGGCGGACTTGTCCGACAAGCCCACGCGCAGGTTCCTCACCATGCTTTTCGACGTCGCCCGGGGGCTGGGTCTTTCTTCCGTGCTCGTCGATGCCACGGAGCAAAAAGAGCGCGCCGTCGAGGCGCTTTCCCTGGTTCTCGGCCAGATCAAGCGCCTCGACTGACGCGGCGCCACGCTCGGACTCAGCCGCGCTTGGCGCGGGCGACGAAGGCGGCCGCGGCGCGGCGGAATTCCGGAGACGCCAGCAGCTCGGTCTGGGCGGCGCCCTCCCGCTTCAGCGCATCCGACACCTCGTCGCGAACCCCCGCGACGAGGGTCTTCTTCATTTCGGTCATGCCGCGGGACGGGGCCGCGGCCAGGGCGGATGCGATCGCGTCGATCCTGGCGTCGAGCTCGCCGGTCGGGACGGACTCGGCGACGATGCCGAGCCGGGCCGCCTGGGCGGCGTCGACGGTCTCGCCGAGCATGAGCATCCGCGACGCGACCTGACGGCCCACCAGAGCCGGCAGCAGGTGGCTGACGCCGCCGTCGGGGACGAGGCCGAGATGCGCGAACGGGAAGATCAACGTGGCGTCGTCGGCCATCACGGTGATGTCGGATGCGAGGGCCAGCGACGCCCCGAAGCCCGCGGACGGGCCCGTCGCCGCGCACACCACGGGCATGGGCGCCTCGAGAATCGCCTCGATCACCCGCGCGGCGGCTGCCATCACGGCCGCCGGGTCCTGCTTGCCCGATGCACCGGCGGCGAGATCGGCTCCCACGCACAGCGCGGGGCCCGCGCCCCCGATGACCGCCACGCGGCTTCCCGCCTCGACGGCGTCGGCCAGCGCCCCGGCGAGCGCGTCGAGCATCCCCAGATCCACGGCGTTCAACCGCTCCGGTCGATTCAGCGTGATTCGCGTGATGCCATCGCCGTGCTCCACGAGCACCGGCGGATTTTCATTGTTGACCTGCACTTTTACCCCTTTCACGGGTGCTCCGTCGAATTCCGGGCGGGGTGCGCGCGGACTCGATGCGACTCGTCCGACTGGCTCGGACTCCACCGGCCCAGGTGGACGACCCCGGCCCGAGTAAATCCAATCATGCATGATTGCTTCGGCCGCCGCCAGGATTCTCCCCACAAACACGACCATGATTCGACGTTTCGGCATGACAGGGGCGTGATTGTGCATTCGAAACAAAAAACGCCCCCAACGATGTGCATGAAAACTCTGGCCAAAACAATCGCCCGCGCCTAAACTGACCGCAAATATGACGCAGATCACTTCCAGGGAGGCAGCGGAATGCACAAACCCTATCGACGGCCCACGGTCGCCGTCATCGGAGCGGGCCCGGCCGGATGCGCGGCAGCGGCGGACTGCGCTTTCTCCGGATTCGACGTAACGCTCGTCGAGGCTACCGACGAGATCGGCGGCGCCGCCGCACGTCCGGGCGGCCCGGCGCCGTCGAAGCGGCTGCGTTTCCGCACGCCGTACCTCGACCGCAAGGCCGTCGACGGCACCGCCGCCGGCTTCCGCGCCCATCTGCGGGAAGCCCTGGACGCCGCCGGAGCCGACGTCCGGTTGCGGACCGAAGCGCGATCCGCCGCCTTCGACCACGACACCGGACAGTGGCGGGTCGCCGTCGTCACGCCCGCCGGGGACGACGTCGTGCGCGCCGACGTACTCATCCGGGCCACCGGCGGCGACACCGTCCTCGACATCGATCCGGGCTCGGGCCGAATCCTCGACGCCGAGCCCCGGCTCCACAGGGCCATCGAGGTCGTGGGGGCGCCCAACCTCCTGTTCGTCGATGCCCCGGTGACGGGACTCAGCAACCGCCGCCCGCTGGACATCGCCGAAGCTCGAGCGGACCACGCCCGCCGCTACATCCGGGCCCTGGAGATCCGGGGCCCCGGCGCCTTCACGGTGCGCGCCTCCAACTGGCACGCGAGCCCGCCGGATCGCCGCCACCAGATCCGGGACCTCGGAACCATCGACGCCGCGTCCCACTCGTTCGCACCCGCCGCCTCACCGATTCCCGAAGCCAGATTGGAAAACCGATGACCAACCACCTCAGCGACCGCGACCTCGCCCTGCAGGACACCGACCTGCCGCAGCTCGGCCCCGACACCGTCCTGTGGCGGCGCTTCGGCGACTGGCGTTCCACGTTCGCCGCCCTGTACGCGGGCCTGCTCCAAATCACCCACGAGGACGTCTCCACGGCCCTCGTCCAACACTCCAACGTCTTCGACAACGAAGTGGCGCGACTGCTGCGCTCCGCGTTCCCGATCATCCGCACGGTCTACGAAGGCGAAGAAGTCGGCGCCATGATCCGCGACTACCACCGGGACATCAAGGGGCACCGCAACGACGGTTCGCGGTACCACTCGCTCGACCCGGCGGTCTACTACTGGGCCCATGCGACGTTCGCCGCCATGCCGTATGCGCTGGCCGGCAACTTCATGCCGCCCATGACCGACGAAGAAAAGGAGCGCCTGTTCCAGGAAAGCCGGGCCTGGTACCGGCTCTACGGCGTCTCCGAGCCCGAAGGCGCGCCCCGCACCTACGCGGAGTACCAGGAGTACTTCGACCGCGTGGTCGACGAGCAGCTGGACCGACAGGAAACCGTCGACCGCTCCCGCATCGTCCGCGCCCTCACCCTGGACAGCCCGCTGCCGTGGCTGCCCGAGTGGGCCTGGCGCCCGATCGCCCCCGGCATGAGGGCGCTGCTCTTCTGGGTCGCCGTGGGACTGCTGCCCGAAACCCTGCGCCGCAAGCTCGGCTGGTCGTGGACGCGTTCCGACGCCATCCGGTTCACCTTGTTCTCCCGCGCCGTCCGCGGCATCTTCACCGTGCTGCCCCGCCGGGTCCGCATGGTCCCCATCGCCGAACGCGCGTTCCGCCGCCACGAGAACCCCCGCTGATCCGCCCGGCGCGCCGTCACCGCCTTCTCTTGACGGCGGGCGCCGAGCACGGCGAAAGGGCCCTCCCCGAAAATCATCCGGGGAGGGGCTTCGTCGTCACGCGCCGGCGGTGGGCCGGTCAGGTTCGCAGATCGATTCCGGTGACGTCGAGCGCTCCGCCGAGTCCGTAGAGGCCCACGACATCCATGCGCACGTTCCGCAGGGCCACCCGGTCCATGATCTCGCCCGGCAGCGGAATCAGCGGCAGGCCCAGCGCCGCCAGGCCGGGCTCGGGAACGCCCGAGACGTCGACGCTGACCGGCACCGTCGACGCCCCCTCCACCGCCGGGATCGCGGAAAGGGACGCGGTGCGCAAAATGACGGGGGCCCCGGTCAGCACGGTCTTCGCGTCGGAGGGGGTGCGAAGTACGCCCTGTCCGAGGGGGCCGGGGATGTCGACGGCGAGTCCGTCGGCCTCGACCCGCTCGGCGCGCAGCTCGATGACGTCGACCGGCCCCGCGGTGGTCTCGACCGTGTCCACGGTGACCCGAACATCGCCCGAGACGACGACCTCTTCGGCCATCACCACGCCCGTCGTGCCCGCGGGAAGCAGGAGCTCACTCGGCTCGGCCCGCGCCTCCGGACCGGTCGCGACGGCGACCACCGCCGTCGACGCGACCGCCAGCGAAGCCGCCACCGCGGCACCGGACCGCGCGGATCTCTTCTTCCGGTGCTTGCCCCGCCGGTTCACCGGTTCCGCGTCCTCCCACGCCAGCAACAGTCCGCCGCCGATGACGCCGAACAGGGTGCCCACGACGAAGCCGCCGATGTTCGACGTCGGCAGGGCGATGACGGCGAAGATGATCGCCAGCACCCCGAGGTGGAGGTGCACCGCCGGCCGCATCCAGGCCGTGACGCCCAGCAAAACGAGAATGGTGCCGATGACCAGCGTGGAAACGCCCGACACCGTCGAGATCATCACCAGGATGTCCGCGACCTTGAAGGTCAAATAGGCCGGGATCATGATGACGACCCCCGAGATGATCACGAGCAGGCCCGGCAGGAACGGCCGGTCGGATCGCCACGCGGCGAATCGGCGGCGTCGGTCGGCGGGCGCATCCTCGACCGAGTGGCTTTCCTCGTGCACGACCGGGTGGCTTTCCTCGTGTACGGAATCGTCGTCAGCAGCCACCTTCGCGCCCCTTCTTCACTCCGATGTCGAAACCGGACGCGGTCAGGCTCCCGGCCCCGACCGAGGAAGCCCGGATCTCCTGCGCCTGCACCGACACACCACGGGAGGCGATGCCCCACGCATTGGCGGGAGCCGCCCCGTCGACCTGGCTGGCGTCGATGCCGATCTGCGGGTTGTCCAGGACGAGGTTGCCGCGCAGGACCGTCGCCCCCACGACGAGGTCGGTGGCCTGCACCGTGTTTTCCCCCGGCACCTTGAGCACGAAGATCGCGTCGCCGACGCCGGGGAGACCCCGCAGGGGCGCCGAAACGCACAGATCCGATGCGGAGGCGGTGCCGAAACGCAGCTTCGACGCCGGGATCGTGCCGTCGGGCAGCTCCTCGCCTCCGACGAAGAGCGAGAAATCTTCGCCGTCGAGGTTGCCCATGGACACATTGAAGATCGTCCCGGACAGCGCGAGGTTGGCCGTCAGCCCGCCCTGCGCCACGGCGACGCCGGTGCCCCCGGCAAGGGCCAGCCCGACGCCGACGCCGAGCACGGCCCGCAGTGGATTGATCCGTCCCATGTTCTTCCCTCCGGCCCGACCGAGCGGGCCATGTCGAATCGGCGACCCATAGCTCGCCATCTTATGATGTGCCTCACACTTTTGGGGCGAAACTAGCACCCCACGAGCCGTTTAACAAGCACTTGTGCCGGATTTTTTCCGCGCCCATCCTCCCGCATGTCGACGAAAAGGGCGATACCGAACCCGCTTGTGCATCATGCACAGTTTTTATCGAAAAACTTTAACCCGGACGCACTAACTCACGGCTCCAACCAGGGCATATAATCCATCATCACCCATCGGATATGACCCACGTCACATTGGAGTTTTCATGACCGACATCGCCCAGTACCTCCCCTGGCACCCGTCGCACGCCACCGACACGCGAATCCGCCTCACCGACAAGCGCCAATCAATCACCGGTGCAGCATTTGCGGAACAGGTCGACGCGGTCGCCACCCAGCTCCTCGACAACGGCGTGAAGCGAGGAGACGTCGTGGCCACGTTCCTGTCCAACCGCATCGAGCTGCTCACGGTCATCTGCGCGGCATGGCGGATCGGAGCGGCAGTCACGCCGCTGAACCCCACGTTCACCGCGAACGAATCCTCCTACCAGGTGGAGGACAGCTCGGCGCGGCTCGTCGTCGCCGAAGACGACATCGCCGCCGACGACCCCGAAGCACGCTTCCCCGGCGCCGTCGTGCTTCCGGTGTCGCAGCTGCGCACCAGCATCCCCGAGGGCGCCGACCTCCCCGCCCCGAGCACCGCCGGCGACGACATCGCGTTCATCATCTACACCTCCGGATCCACCGGACGGCCCAAGGGCGTCCTGCTCGACCACGCCAACGTCGACGCGATGTCGCTCGACATGAACGAAGTCGTCGGCATGACCGGCGACGAACACGCGCTGATGATCCTGCCGCTGTTCCACTCCAACGCGCTGCTCGCGGGATTCCTCGCGCCGTTCCGCGGCGGCGGGCGCATCACCATCGAACCGCGCTTCGACCCGGCCACCTTCGTCGAGGCGGTGCAGACGGCGCAGCCGACCTACTTCTCCGCGGTGCCGGCGATCTACTCCTACCTGCTGGCACTGCCGGACGACGTCGACGCGGACTTCTCCAGCCTCCGGTTCGCCATCTGCGGAGCGGCGCCGGCGAGCATCGAAATGCTGCTGGCCTTCGAAGAGCGATTCCGGGTCCGGGTGCTCACGGGATACGGCCTCACCGAGGGCACGTGCGTCAGCACCGTCATGCGCCCCACGGACGAACCGCGTTCCGGCTCCGTCGGCAAGCCCCTGCCGAGGCAGGAAGTCCGCATCGCGGACGAAAACGGAGGCTTCGCGCCCGCCGGCGTGCGCGGCGAAGTGCTCATCAAGGGCCCCAACGTCATGCGCGGATACCTCAACCGACGGGAAGACACCGACGCGTCCTTCCGCGACGGATGGCTCCGCACCGGAGACGTCGGAATCATCGACGACGACGGGTTCCTCAGCATCGTCGACCGGATCAAGCACCTCATCATCCGCGGCGGCGAGAACCTCTACCCCTCGGAAATCGAAGCCGCGCTGACCAGCCACGGCGACATCGCCGAAGCCGCCGTCGTCGCCGCACCCCACCCGGTCCTCAACGAAATCCCCATCGCCTACGTCACCGGCACCCCGGACCTCGACGACCTGCGCGCCCACATCTCCGCCCGACTGGCCAAGGTCAAGCTGCCCGAGTCGATCCACGTACTGCCCGACCTGCCCCGCAACCCCGTCGGCAAGGTCGACAAGATCGCCCTGACGGAAATGGCCGCGGCCGCAGTCGCGCGCTGACGCCCGCCGCCACCCGACACCAAAGGAGACGCACATGTCCCTGATGAAACCGGAACTCATCGACGTCGCCCTCGACGAGTACAAGCGCCTGCCCCTCCTCCAGCGCATCCGCCTCCAGGCCACCGACTGGGCCGAACGCGGCCTCGGCTCGCCGTCGGCGGCCCCGCTGTTCTACGTGATCAAGATCGCCGCCTGGCTCCTCCTCGGCGGCTGGATCGCCGTCACCTCCTCGGGCCTCGGGTCCCTGTGGGACTGCCACGACTGGTGGGCCGAGCCGATCGTCTACCAGAAGCTCCTGCTCTGGGCGATCCTCTGGGAGGCGCTGAGCATCGGCGCCGCCTCCGGTCCCGCGATGTTCCACTTCTGGCCCCCGATGGCCGGCGTGTTCCACTGGGTGCGCCCCGGCACGGTGCGGCGCCCACCGTGGGGCGGCAAGATTCCGCTGACCTCCGGTGATCGCCGGACCATCGTCGACGTGATCCTCTACCTGGCCGTGCTTGCGACCCTCGTCGCCGGCCTGGCCATGAAGGGCGTGGAATCCGCCGAGCTGACGGCGGTGCTGCCCGAGGCCGACGGCGGCGTCCTGCCCACGCTCGCCTTCGCCATGCCGATGGTGGCGCTGGTGCTGCTGGGCGCACGCGACCAGGTTCCGTTCCTGGCCGCCCGCGCCGACCAGTACCTGCCGCTGCTGCTGTTCGGCGTGGTCCTCGGCCCCGTCGACTTCATGATCGCCGCCAAGTGCCTCATCGTCATGGTGTGGATGGGCGCGGCCATCGCGAAGATCGGTCCGCACTTCTCGTACGTCATCGGCCCGATGATGTCGAGCACCCCCTACATGGTGTTCCCGAAGATCAACCGACTGTTCTACCGCGACGCCCGCAACGACCTGAACCCCTCGCGGGTGTCGCACCTGATCGGCCACGGCCTGGGCACGGTCGTAGAGATCGTCGCGCCGCTGCTGCTGCTCTTCGCCGTCGATCCGGTACTCGCCGCCATCGGCGCGGTGATGATCATGGGCATGCACGTCTTCATCACGTCGACGATTCCGCTGGCGGTGCCGATCGAGTGGAACATCCACTTCCTCGTCATCACCCCGTTGCTGTTCTTCGGGTTCCCCGCCTGGGACGGGTTCGGCGTCGGTGATCTGTCGTCGCCGTGGGTCGCGCTGTTCATCGCGCTGGTGGTGCTGCCCCTGCCCATCCTGGGCAACCTGCGCCCGGACATCGTGTCGTTCCTGTTCGCGATGCGCCAGTACTCGGGCAACTGGGCGACGACGATGTGGGCCTTCGGGCCGAACGCCCTGCGCCGGCTGTACGACGAGTTCCCCGCCGCGACCGGCAACCAGGAGGACGTCCTGGCCAAGCTGTACGGCGAGGAGGCCGCGGTCAAGCTGCTGGAGAAGGCGATCGCGTTCCGCTCCATGCATTCGCAGGGTCGCGCCATGCTGTCGCTGCTCGTCCGCGAGCTTGGCGACGACCTCGAGAAGTACACGCTGCGCGAGGGCGAGAACATCTGCGGTTGGGCCTTGGGCTGGAACTTCGGCGACGGCCACCTGCACGGTCCCCACTTCATGCATACTGTGCAAAAGCACATGAACTACGCCCCCGGCGAGGTCGTCGCGGTGTGCGTCGAATCCCAGCCGATCCACCGCGCCACCCAGCGGTACAAGGTCGTCGATTTGGCTCTGGGAGTCATCGAGGAGGGCACGTTCCGGGTGCGGGACGCGGTGTCGACGCAGCCGTGGTTGCCCGACGGCCCCATTCCGTTCTCCCCCGATGCCCCGTACCGCAACCGGGCCCTGGTTTCCGAGCGGGAGCGCGTCTCTCGAAAGGAAAGGATCTAGATGACCCCCACCGCCACAGTCGTCGGCAGCGGCCCCAATGGGTTGGCCGCGGCCATCACGCTGGCGCGCGCGGGCGTGGACGTCACCGTGTTGGAGGCGGCGTCCACGCCGGGCGGGGGGATGCGCAGCGCGGACGTGACCGGGGCGGGGGTCGTTTCCGACGTGTGTTCGGCCGTGCATCCCCTGGCGGTGGCCAGTCCTTTCTTCACGGGCGCGAATCTCGGCGCCCACGGCCTGGAGTTCGCGTGGCCGGAGGTCGATCTCGCGCATCCGCTTGACGACGGCACCGCCGGAGTCCTGTACCGCGACATCGACGCAACGGCCGCAGGGCTCGGGGCCGATGGTCCGATGTGGAAGCGGACGTTCGGTCCCTTCGCCGCCAACTTCGCCGATTTGGCCTCCGATGCCCTCGACTCGCCCGTGCACCTGCCCCGGCACCCCGTGTTGTTCGGTTTATTCGGGGCCAATGCGGCCCTGCCGGCGTCGATGTCCTGGCGCCGGTGGCGCACGCCCCAGGCCCGCGCACTGTTCACCGGCGTCGCCGCCCACGCCATGAGCCGGCTGGACACCCCGATGAGTTCATCGGTGGGCATGCTGCTGACCGCGTCCGCCCATGCGCGGGGATGGCCCGTCGCCGTCGGCGGTTCGGGGGCGATCGCCGAGGCCATGGTCGCGGAACTGGAAAGCCTCGGCGGCCGGATCGAAACGGGGCGCACCGTCCGATCGATCGACGAGCTGGGTGACAGCGACGTCGTCATGCTCGACGTCAGCCCCCGCAACGCCCTGTCCATTCTCGGCCGCAACCGGGTGCCCCGCCGTCAACGCCGGGCCTACGGGAAATACCGCCACGGCATGGCGGCGTTCAAGGTGGACTTCGTCATCGACGGCGACGTTCCGTGGACCAACGCGGATTGCCGTCGCGCCGGCACGGTGCACCTGGGCGGAACCGCCGAGGAGGTCGCCGCCGCGGAGAAGATGAGCGCCGGCGGCGTCATGCCGGACCAGCCCTTCGTGCTGGTCGGTCAGCAGTACCTGGCCGACCCGTCCCGATCGTCGGGAACGCTCAACCCCCTGTGGAGTTACGCCCACGTCCCGCAGGGATTCCGCGGCGACGCCACCGAAGCGATCATCGCCCAGATCGAACGCTTCGCCCCCGGATTCCGCGACATCATCGTGTCGCGTAACTCGATGTCCACCGGCGACTTGGAGAACTACAACGCCAACTACGTCGGCGGGGACATCCTCGGCGGCCATTCCGGCGTCACCCAGCTACTCGCCCGCCCGGTGCTGTCGCCGGACCCGTACCACGCGGGGCTCCCCGGCGCCTACCTGTGCTCGGCGTCGACCCCGCCCGGCGCCGGCGTGCACGGCATGTGCGGCGCCAACGCCGCAGCCCGGGCGCTGTCCGAGCTCGCCGGAGGGCGGGTGCGGAAGACCGGGCGATGACGATGGACGAGATGCTGCGCATCGTCGGTGATGCCGTGACGGAGCTGACGGACGCGACCTTCGCCGAGGACACGGCCGATCGGCTCATCGTCGCCACGCTCCCCCCGTCGGATTCCGACTGGGCCGCGGTGCGCGAACCGCTCCGCGCAAGCATCCGGGCGGTCATCGGGCGCTTCGGCGAGCTGCTCAGCACCGGCGAAGACCCCTGGACGCCGAGCGCCCCGAAGGCCGCGCTCGACTACGCCCGACTGCTCGCCCGGCAGGGCATTCCCCTGTCGACCCTGCTCCTCCAGTACCACCAGTCCCACAATGCGGTGGAACGGGAGCTTCTGCAGATCGTCCACGACGCCGCGCAGCCGCTGCCGTCCGACGAACTGTTCAGCTTCCTCGGCCACCTGCGCCGGTTGACCGATTCGTTCATCACCGCGATGACGGCCGACGTCACCCGGGCCTACGAAGCCGAGGCCACCGCACTGCCGATACCCGGCAACGCGGAACACCTGAGGAAGGTCCTCGACGTTCTCGGGGCGGCGCACGCCGCCGACGACATCGGCGGTTACCCCATGGCCGGCCGACACATGGCCCTCGTTTTCCACCCCTCCGCGAACGGCGACGGCGAGATCGATCCGGTACTGGTCAAGTCCGCGTCCCGAACCATCGCCGACGCGGTTGGTTCGCATTCCGCTCCGCTCATCGTCGTCCCCGGCAGCACGGAAGCCTGGGCCTGGTGCACGGTGCCGTCGGCGCAGCCCGGCCCGGGCGCCCCGAAGGTTCCCGAGCAGCCCGGACTGCGCATCGCCGTGGGCCCGTCGTCCCCCGGCATCGAGGGATTCCGGTTGAGCCACCGTCGCGCTCAGCGATGCTCGTCGCTGTTCGGTGCCATCGCATTCGACGTCGCCGTCGTCGACGACCGGGAACCGGGAACGGCGACCGCGGCCGCGTTCGTCGACAGGCTCGCCGACGCCGCGGATTTCGTCCGCGCGACGCTGGGTCCCCTGGCCCACGACGATGCGGACCGCGACGTGCTCAGGCAGACGGTGCGGGCGTACCTCGCCTCCGGCGTGGGCGGCGCCGCAGAGTCGTTGCTCGTGCATCGCAACACCGTCAAGTACCGCCTCGACCGGGTCCGGGAGGTCGCCGATGCGGAGACCATCGCGACTCCGGAGTTCCGCGTCGCCCTGGAATTGGCGCACTGGTACGGGCCGAAGGTGCTCGCCCAAGACTGAGTTTCCGGAAAACGGAGCCTCCCCGGAGCCTCCGCCGAGGGGGAAGGAAATGCGAAAACCACCGGAGCTCCGGTGGTTTTTTCAGTGATTGTCAGTCGCATTCTCCTGGGCGGGAAATACGCCGGCTCCGCCGACGCGGTTCAGGGGTGCGTCGGCGGAGCCGAGGGGAGGTCTCCGTTGCCCGGGGGCGGTGGGGCCTAGAGGAACTAGAGGAAAAGGTCGAGGTTCAGGGGCTCTTCGCCGCCGTAGCCGGACAGATCCTCGACGCCGGCCGAACGCAGCACGTCGGCGTCGACGAGGGTGTGGCCGTTGACCGTGCCCCGCTCGGAGGCGAGGATGGCGACGGCCGCGTCAGCCATGATCTGCGGCGTGCGGGAGTGCCGGATCGCTTCGTCACCGCCCAGGCCCTGGGTGTTGGCCACCGCTGCGGTGGCGATGGTCGTTTCCGGCCACAGGCAGTTGGCGGACACGGCGCCGCCGAATTCGTGCGCCCAGCCGAGGGTCAGGATGGTCATGCCGAACTTGCTCAAAGAGTAGGCGGGGAAGTTGCCCAGCCACCCGGGCTCCAGGTTCACCGGCGGCGACAGCGTGAGCACGTGGGGGTTGTCCGACTTGGCCAGGTGCGGCAGTGCAGCCTGGACCAGGGAGAACGTGCCGCGGGAGTTGATGTCCATCATGAGGTCGTAGCGCTTGAGCGGCAGCACCGGCGTGGGGCTGAGATTGATCGCGCTGGCGTTGTTGACCACCATGTCGATGCGCCCGAACTCCGCGATGGTCGCTTCCACGAAACCCTTGACGTCGTCGTCGGAACGAATGTCGCCGACGTAGGGCAGCACGCGGCCACCGGCCTCGCGGATGGCCTCGGCGGCGGTGTGGATGGTGCCGGGGATGCGGGGGTCCGGCTCGGCGGTCTTGGCCATGATGGCGATGTCCGCGCCGTGGCGGGCCGCGGCGAGCGCGATCTCGAGGCCGATGCCGCGCGAGCCACCGGACATCAGGAGGACTTTCCCGGCGAAGGCATCCGCCGCGGGCTGCCGGAGGGGCAGCTGCGCGGTGCCCGCGCGAAGCTCGTCGATGGCGGGGGAAGGTTCGGTGGGCAATGCGGGACGGGACGGAATCTGCGGTTCGGCCATGGAAGTCGCCTCCTGCGATCGTGGATCGTGCGGGCGGGAAGGACAGTCAAACCCGCACTGAGATTGTGACGGGGGTCATACTATCGCCATTAATACAATCAGTCAAGACTGCTTGTTTTTCTCCGGGGCGCATCCGCGCAGATGATTCCCCACCGCGCTACGTCGCCGAGGGCTCCTCGTCGTCCTCCCCCAGCGTTCCCGCCGTGCGGGGCCCGCCGCCGAGGGAGGCCCGGGCGATGTCGCCGATGTCCGGGTCATCGCCCTTCTGCAACCCCACCGCCCCGATGGCCATGTCCATCGCAGCGGTGCGCACGGCATCGGCGCCGGCCCAGCGGACCACGTGACGCGACGAGTTGATCAGGCCGGCGGCGAGCTGCACGCGGACGCGGGCGTCGGACTCCGTCAGCTCCGGCTTCGCCCGCCGCGCTGCGTCGACCCACATCGACATGTACATCCGCTGCAACGAGCGGACCTTGTCCCGCTGCTGCGGGGCGAGGTTGCCGATCTCGCGTTCCTGCACTCGAATGCGGTCGGGTTCGGTCACCGCGAACTCCACGTGGAAGCTCAGCAGCTCCCGCAACGTGCGGTCCGCCTCCCACTCCTCGGTCCGCGCCCGGTCCATCACGGCCCGGGCGCCGTCGACGAGGCGGACGGAGATGTCGACCAGAATCTGGGCGAGCATGTCGTCTTTCCCCGTGACGTACCGGTACAGGCCCGGCCCGGAGATGCCGACGACCTGGCCGACGTCTTCGAGCCTGGTGACGTGGAATCCGCGGTCGGCGATCATCGCGGCGGCGGCGGCGATGATTTCCGCGTGCCGCCGTTCCCTGAGTTCGGCTCGACGTGACATGCCGGTCATCATAGGTGGCCTACGCCACATTCGGTGAACATTGGGTAACCGGGACCCGGGCGGGCCGCGCCGGACCGACGTATCGTCGGAGTCGACCGTCAAATACGCATCGATGAAGGGACTTTGAAATGGCCGGAACGACCCCCTCCCCCGAGTCCCGGTGCCCGGTCGGGCGCGGGCCGGACGGCACATGGGCCCTGCGGGGCCACACCGAGGTGGAGGCCGCGGCACGCGACCCGCGGCGATTCTCCAGCGCGGCATCCTCGCACCTCAACGTGCCCAACGGCATGGACGGCGACGAGCACCGGCGGTTCCGGGCGGTCATCGACCGGCACTTGGCCGATGACGTGATCCGCCCCCTGGAGCCGTCGATCCGGCACATCGCCGACGACGCGGCCGCCCGGCTCGTCGAGGGCCCCGCCTCGGGCGTGGAGCTGGTCCGGGAATTCGGCCGCCGCGTGGCGGTGCGCTCCCAGTGCGAATGGCTCGGCTGGCCCGACTCCCTCGACGCCACGCTGACCGGGTGGATGGACGACAACCATGCGGCGACCCGCTCCGGCGATCGCCGGCGCACCGCCGAGGTCGCCCGCCGGTTCGACGAGATCATCCGCGGGATCCTCGCCGACAAGGAACCGGACGGGGGCGCGGGCGCCGATCCCACGTCCCGCCTGATGGCGGACCGGGTCGAGGATCCCTCCGCGCCCGGCGGCTCGCGTCCCCTGACGACCGAGGAGATCGTTTCCATCCTGCGCAACTGGACCGCGGGCGACCTCGGCTCCATCGCGGCGTCGATCGGCGTGGTGGGCCACTACCTCGCCGCCCGACCGGAGCTGCAGGACCGCATGCGCGCCTGGGCCGCCGACGAGACCGCCCACGCCGCCGAACTGGACGCGGCGATCGACGAGATCCTGCGCATCGACGACCCCTTCCCCGCCAACCGCCGCGTCACCACCGCCGACGTCGAGGTCGGCGACGCGGTCATCCCGTCCGGGTCGCGCGTCGAGCTGGATTGGATCGCCGCCAATCGCGACGCGGACGTCTTCGGCGACCCCGACGAATTCCGGCCGGAGGCCAACGCCGCCGCCAACCTCGTCTACGGCACCGGCCCCCACGTGTGCCCGGGCCGGTTGATCTCCACCATCGAAATCCGCTGCGCCATCGCCGCGCTGCTGCGGGCGACGGGGTCGTTCCGCCTCGACGGCGACCGGCCGTCGGAACGCGAGGAACGTCCCGCCGGAGGATGGCGGACCGTCCACCTCGTGCTGGGCTGACGCACGGCCACGCACGAAAAAGCGGCCCCCGGGTGATCCCCGGGGGCCGCCTTCGTCTATCGGGCGACCGGTGCGCGACTAGTGCGCGAAGTGGCGCGCACCCGTCAGGTACATGGTCACGCCCGCCTTGTTGGCGGCCTCGACGACCTCGGCGTCGCGGATGGAGCCGCCCGGCTGGACGACCGCGCGGACGCCGGCTTCGGCCAGCATCTCGAAGCCGTCGGCGAACGGGAAGAACGCATCGGACGCGGCGACCGCACCACGGGCGCGTTCATCGTCGCCGGCCAGCGAGTTCGCGCGCTCGACGGCCAGCTTCGCGGCGTCGACGCGGTTGACCTGGCCCATGCCGACGCCGACGGTGGCGCCGTCCTTGGCCAGCAGGATCGCGTTGGACTTCACCGCGCGCACGGCGTTCCAGGCGAAGACCAGGTCGGCGAGGGTCTCCTCGTCGGCGGCCCCGCCGGCGGCCAGGGTCCAGTTGGCGGGGTCGTCGCCCTCGGCCTGCAGCGCGTCGCGCTCCTGCAGCAGCATGCCGCCGGAAACCTGGCGATACTCGGTCGCCTCGCCCTGCGGGGCCGGGGCCTGGAGAATGCGGATGTTCTTCTTCTGGCTCAGCACCTCGACCGCACCGTCCTCGTAGCCCGGCGCGACGATGACCTCGGTGAAGATCTCGGCGACCTGCTCGGCCATCTCGACGGACACCTCGCGGTTGACGGCGATGACGCCGCCGAAGGCCGACACCGGGTCACACGCGTGGGCGGCCTTGTGCGCCGCGGCGATGGACTCGTCGGACACCGCGATGCCACAGGGATTGGCGTGCTTGATGATGGCCACGCACGGACGCTCGTGATCCCACGCGGCACGCCACGCGGCATCGGAGTCCGTGTAGTTGTTGTAGCTCATCTCCTTGCCGTGGAACTGCTTCGCCTGCGCCAGGCCCGCCGGGGCCGACGGGTCGACGTACAGGGCGGCGGCCTGGTGCGGGTTCTCGCCGTAGCGCAGGGTGGCGGAACGCTCGTAGGTGTGGCCGAACCACTCGGGGAAGGCCGCGGCGGAGTCGGCCGACTCGTCGTCAAGCTGGGCGCCCATCCACGACGCCACCGCGACGTCGTAGGAAGCGGTGTGGCGGAAGGCGTCGACGGCCAGGGCCGTGCGCTCGGCGCGGGTGAATCCGCCGCCGGTGACGGCCCGGGCGACCTCGCCGTACTTGGCCGGGTCGACGACCACGGCGACGGAGGGGTGGTTCTTCGCCGCGGCGCGGACCATCGACGGGCCGCCGATGTCGATCTGCTCGACGCAGGCGTCGAAGTCGGCGCCCGAGGCGACGGTCTCGGTGAAGGGGTACAGGTTCACGACGACCAGCTGGAACGGCTCGACGCCCAGGTCTTCCAGCTGCGACAGGTGGTCGTCCTTGCGGGTGTCGGCGAGGATGCCGGCGTGGACGCGGGGGTGGAGGGTCTTCACGCGGCCCTCGAGGCACTCGGGGAATCCGGTGAGCTCCTCGACCGGGGTCACCGGCACGCCGGCGTCGGCGATGCGGGAGGCGGTGGAGCCGGTGGACACGATCTGCACGCCGCCGTCATGGAGGGCGCGGGCGAGATCCTCCAGCCCGGTCTTGTCGTAGACGCTGATGAGGGCGCGCTTGATGGGCTTGCGGTCCGTGCTGCCGTGATCCTGGGTCATGAAAACTTCGCCTTTCGTCCGTCCCGCGTGATTCCGCGTTCCGAGATGGTGTGGAGAACGTCGACCAGCAGCCGACGCTCGACGATCTTGATGCGTTCGTGCAACGTGTCCACGGTGTCGTCGTCCGCGACGACGACCGGTTCCTGCGCGAGGATCGGCCCCGTGTCCACGCCCGCGTCGACGATGTGCACCGTCGTTCCGGTGACCTTCACCCCATGCGCCAGCGCATCCGGCACGGCGTGCGCGCCGGGGAACGACGGCAGCAATGCGGGGTGCGTGTTGATGATCCGGTCCGGGAAGGCGTCGATGAACTCCTGCCCGAGGATGCGCATGAACCCGGCCGAGACGACGAAATCCGGCCGGTGCTCGCGCACTGCGGCCAGCAGCGCCCCGTTCCATGCCGCGCGGTCGGCGCGGGCGGCGTCGTCGAAGGGCACGCGGAACGACGGGATTCCCGCCGCATCGGCCCTCTTCAATGCCTCGCAGTCCTTGTCCGATCCGACGGCGGCGACTCGGACGCGCGCCGGGTCGAGCGTGTCGAGCATCGACTGCAGCAGCGAGCCCGTGCCGGAGGCCAGCACGACGATGGTCAGGGGCGTCGCCGCGTCATTCGGCCAAACGCTGTGTGATTCGGTCACGGCTGAACAGTCTACCCACCCGCCCGGATCCGCCCGGTGGCCCTCCCCCGGTCAGGAGCGCGGGACCTCGTCGGCATCGGGTTCGACGTCGGCGGCGGCATCCTCTATGGCGTCGGCCTCCTCCGTCTCTGCCGTCTCTTCCTCTTCCACTTCGTCCGCGTCATCGGGTTCATCCGAGTCGTCGGGCTCGTCGGAGTCGTCGGCGTCCTCCGAATCATCCGACTCTCCCTCATCGTCGGCGTCGCTTGCTTCGCCCTCGGCGTCATCGATGTCGTCATCGGCGTCTTCATCTTCTCGAGCGCCCTCATCCGCGTCGGCCGTCTCGGCCGGCACGTCGACGTCGTCACGCTCCAACGCCGGCGCCTCCACCGGGCCCGCACCCGGCAGGCCCGCGACCATCACCGCGACGACCGCACCCGGCACCGCCAACCACACCGACGCCAGAACGCCGGCGAACCACCAATTCACGCCCGACCGGCCGTACTGGCCGAGCTCGCCGCCCATCAACAGGGCCAGCACCGCAAAGAGCGCGCCCGCGATCACCGCGGCGAGGACCACCTCGACGTAGGGGCGATCGGACTCGCCCTTCTTCAGGTGCCGGTGCACGCACCACACCGCGATGGCCACCGGCACCGCCAGCAACACGCCGAACGCCGGGGACAGATGCGACTGCGGCATCGCGGCCAACGTCGGCAACGGCGGCAGGGTGCCCGGCGACACCGCGAACAGGCCGGCTTCCGCGACGCCCACGTTGGCCGGGGCACCGACGAGGATGCCTGCGGCGGCGAAGGCGATGTTCGGCAGGTACGCCAGCGACAACAGCAGCAGCCCCGTCAAGGCGCCGCCGCCGTCGGCGATGCCCAGGGTCTCGCGCACCGACGCGTGATGCCAGATCAACGACACCACCACCGCGACCGCACCCGCCGCCCACAACCAGCCGACGTACGACGCGGCCAGGCGCAGCGACGCCAACGGCCACTCCGGCCACGCGCGGCGACGCAGCAACGCACGCGTCAACCTCGGCCCCATGCCCGCCACCAGCGCCGCCGCATGGACCACCACCGTCGACGCGATCGCCGCCGGGAAAAACGGCGCTTCGATGCGCAGCACACCCGACGCGTCCCACAGCATCAGCCACGCGACGACCGTCAACGCCACCGGCACGCCCAGGAACACCGCCGCCATCGTGCGCACGTCCCGGATGCTCACCGGACCGGACACCTCCCGGCGGATGCGCCACGCCACCGCAGCGAACAACGCCATCGACGGCAACGCCGGCACCAGGCCCAGATCCGTGCCGCCGAATTCGAACGGCGCCAGGTTGAGCAGCATCCAGGACGACGCGATGGTGGCGGGCAGCGGCGTGAACCCCGCGCCTGCGACGGCCACGCCGATGAGCGCCACCGAGATGATCAGCAGCAGCGCCACCCCGTGCACGCCCGCCGCCGCGAGAAGGAAACGGCGAATGCGGGCGGCCCGTGCCGTCGCCGCGGCCGGGCGCGGATGACCCGCCCGGGGCGCATCGGCCACTGCCGTGGCCCCGCTCCCTTTCGCGACAGCAGGCTCCGCCGGTGCGGGCACCGAGGAGATCTCGGCGGGACGCGCCGGCTCCCGACGCGGGGAACGGCCCCGCGAGCGGCGAGACGACGGCCCTGTGCGACGGGTGCCGCGGCCCGGGGTTCGCTTGCGCGGATTGGCGTCACTCACTTCGATGCCGTGCCTTTCCTCCGTGGGCGTATGGATTGTCCCGGCCCACCCGAGACGTCTGCGACGAGACTATCGCGCCACGCGGATCGGACACGGGCGGCGCGGCGGGGCTGAGGCGGGACGACGGCGGGAATGCGACGGGGCGGCGGCGCGAGCGCCACGGGGCGGCATTGCGCCCCAGACATGCCGCGTTACATCGGGGGTAACGGGGGTAGTGGACAGGCATCACCGCGCCCCCACAGCCCCGTTTAACGGTGCCAACGGGGCTTATGTGACGCATGAGCGCCGCTGAATCACGCCCGCGACCACGAAAAAGCGGAACGGGTCACACATTTTCGCCATTCCGGCGAAGTGGCTTGCCCGCAAGTTGCCGTTTCGTTATCGTTACGGTCGCTGCATAACGACATGGTTACGTTTTACGGCCCCCAACACGGGCGCGGCCCGACGGCAACCACAAGATCGCACGAGTCCAGGGAGTGAAAGTGACGCAGACGATGACGCGACGCAAGGGCGGCGCCCACCGCAAGCCGGGCAAGTCCATCAAGGGTCGCATCGCCATGGTCGCGCTCACCACCTCCGCCGTCTCCGCGTCGGGCGCCGCGGCCACCGCCGCCGCCGACACCAAGGACGCCGACAAGGATCTCGTCGCCCAGGACGCCGCCCTGGATCAGATGTCCTCCACTCCGATGGTCCTGTCGTCGGTCCGCGACTTCCGTCCGGCCTCCGACCTGGGCACCCACCTGGCCACTGCGCTGGAGTACAACAACCTCCGCACCGCCGCCGACCGCGCCGCCCGCGCCCCGCAGCTGTCCGTGCCGGCGCTCGGCACCTTCACCTCCGGCTTCGGCCCGCGGTGGGGCACCATGCACAACGGCATCGACATCGCCAACGTCACCAACACCCCGATCATGTCGGTCATGGACGGCGTCGTCATCGACTCCGGCCCGGCCCAGGGCTACGGCCAGTGGATCCGCGTCCTCCACGACGATGGCGCCGTGTCCGTCTACGGCCACCTCGAGACTCTCGGCGTCGCCGTGGGCGAGCGCGTCACCGCCGGCCAGGTCATCGGCGGCATGGGCAACCGCGGCTTCTCCACCGGCACCCACCTGCACTTCGAGATCCACCCCGACGGCACCACCCCGGTCGACCCGGTGGCGTGGTTCCTGCAGCGCGGCCTCGACGTCATCACCGGCGGCGCGCTGTAAGTCGCTTCTTCCGGATTCCGGCCGGTCCCGCTTCGTGCGGGACCGGCTCTTTTTTGCTTGACGACGGCCACCGCTGGCCTCAGCGGCCAACAATCAGGTTCGGCCGCGAGCGGGCGTCGCAAACTACCTCCACCGCCACACAAACCCCCAGGTCGCGGTTTTCACGGCCTCGAAAATGTGCACTTTCATACGCCGATCGACCTCTGGGGCGGTCAGGAACGAGCTGCGGGCGGACACGGGCGTCGCAAAGCACGGAAGCCGCACGATCCTGCGAATCCCGCCCGGGCGCGTCGCGCCGCCGCTTACGCTGGTGGAATGAACGATTCCATCGCCCCGGCCATGTCCACCCCCACCGCCGCGATGTGGACGAAGCTGTCGCGCATCCCGGTGGTCGGGACGCGACTGTTCTCCGCCGCGGTGTCCCTCAAGGCGCCCTACTTCCGCACCGTCCTGCCCCGTCTGCGCGTCATGGAACCCGGCCGCGCCGTCGCCTCCGCACCGAAGTGGTGGGGCATTCAGAACCACATCGGCACCTTCCACGCCATCGCCGCGTGCAACCTCGCCGAATTCGTCATGGGCATGCTCTGCGAGGCGTCCGTGCCGTCTTCGCACCGGTGGGTGCCCAAGGGCATGACCACGAACTACCTGAAGATCTCTAAGGGCGGCCTCACCGCCACGGCCACCGCCGACCTGCCCGACTTCGCCGAGATCACCCCGGAGTCCGGCGGCCGCAACCTCGACGTGCGCATCGAACTCGTCGACTCCGAGGGCACGCTCGTCCAGGACGCCGTCATCACCTGCTGGGTCACCGCGAAGAAGAAGCGCTGACCGGCGGGCGAAGCACAAGACTCTGGCCCGCCCCTCGGGTCAGAGCTTCTCCATCGGCAGGCCGCCGATCAGCATCAGGCGGACCTTGCCGGCGGACCCGAAATCGATGGTGGCCGTCGCCCGCGGGCCCACGCCGTCGACGGACAGGACCGTGCCCAGGCCGTACTTGTCGTGGACGACCTTGTCGCCCGCCGCGAGCTGCAGCTGCGTGTTCTTCGTGCGGCCGCCGGTCGACCCGCCACCGACACCTGCGGTGGACCGTCCCGTGCGGCCGAAACCGCCGCCTGCCCGGGAGCTCCGGCCGAACGCCGCCCCGCCGCCCCACGACGTCGCCGGCTCCTCGCGCAGCCACTCGATCAGTTCGCCGGGGATCTCGCCGAGGAACCGCGACGGCGGATTGTTCTGCGGCGTGCCCCACGACGATCGCGTCTGCGCCCGCGACACGTACAGGCGCTTGCGGGCGCGCGTCAGCCCCACGTAGGCCAGACGCCGCTCCTCCGCCAGCTCCTTCGGGTCGCCCATCGCCCGCAGGTGCGGAAACTGGCCGTCCTCCCAGCCGGTGACGAACACGACGGGAAACTCCAGGCCCTTCGCGGTATGCAGCGTCATCAGGGTCACCACCCCGCGGTCGTCGTCGGGGATCTGGTCCGCGTCCGCCACGAGGGACACCCGCTCGAGGAACGCCTGCAGGCTCCCGGGCTCCGGCTGCCCGTCGTCCGGGGAGGCGTCGTCAAGCTCCTCCATGCCCTCCCGCAACGCCGCCTCGGCCGAGAACTCCCGGGCCACCGACACGAGTTCGTTGAGGTTGTCCAGGCGCGTCGCGTCCTGCGGGTCGGACGACCGCTCCAACTCGGCGCGGTACCCCGTGCGGTCGAGGACCGCCTCCACCAGGTCGCCGATGTCCCCGATGTCGCCGGAGTCCATGTCCGCGGCGATGCCGTCGAGCAGGTCGACGAACCCCTTCATCGAATTGCGCGACCGGGCCGCCACCAACGCGACCTCGCCGCGCGCCGCCGCCCGCAGCGCCGCCCCGAAGGACGTGCCCGTGTCCTCCGCGTGCAGCGCCACATGCGACTGCGCCTTGTCGCCGATGCCGCGGCGCGGGGTGTTGATGATGCGCCGCATGGACACGTCGTCGTCCGGATTCGCGATGACCCGCAGGTACGCCACGATGTCGCGGACCTCGCGCCGCTCGTAGAAGCGCGTGCCGCCGACCACCGTGTACGGCACGCCCATGCGGATGAACACGTCCTCCAGCGGGCGCGACGAGTTGTTCGTGCGGTAGAACACCGCGATGTCCGAGTACGTCGCCTGCCGACGATCCACCAGGTCATCGATCTCGTTGGCGATGAAACGGGCCTCGTCGTGCTCGTTGTCGGCCACGTAGCCCTTGATGCTCTCGCCCTCGCCGAGGTCTGTCCACAGCTTCTTCTCCCGGCGATTCTCGTTCCGGGCGATCAGCGCGTTGGCCGCCGACAGGATCGTCTGCGTGGACCGGTAGTTCTGCTCCAGCAGGATCGACTCGGCGTCCGGGTAGTCCTCCTCGAACTCCTCGATGTTGCGGATGGTCGCCCCGCGGAACGCGTAAATCGACTGGTCGGAGTCGCCCACCACGCACAGCTCGCTCGGCGGAACGTCGCCGCCGGGCTTGCCCACCAGCGCCGACACCAGCGCGTACTGCGCATGGTTGGTGTCCTGGTACTCGTCGACGAGCACATGGCGGAACCGACGGCGGTAGTACTCCGCCACCTCCGGGTGTTCGCGGAAGATGCGCACCGTCTCGCCGATGAGGTCGTCGAAATCCAGGGCGTTCGCCGCCCGCAGGCGCACCTGGTACTCGCGGTACACGCGCGCCACGACCTCGTCGAACGGATTGCGGGTGACCTCCGCATCCGTCGCCGCCTGCTCCGGGCCGATGAGCTCGTTCTTCAGGTTCGAGATCCGGTTCGACAGCACCCGGCCCGTGAACTTCTTCACGTCCAGGTCCATGTCACGGGCGATCATCGACAGCAGTCGGCGCGAATCGTCGGCGTCGTAGATGGAGAAGTTGGAGTTCAGCCCCGGCACCAGCGCGTGCTGCATGCGCAGGATGCGCACGCACGTCGAGTGGAACGTGGCCACCCACATCCGCTGCGCCGCCGGCCCCACCAGCGCCTCGACGCGCTCGCGCATTTCCGCCGCCGCCTTGTTGGTGAAGGTGATGGCCAGGATCTGCCCCGGGTGCACCCCGCGCGCGCCGATGAGGTGGGCGATGCGGCGCGTGAGCACCGCCGTCTTGCCCGACCCGGCGCCCGCGACGATGAGCAGGGGCCGCCCGGAGTGCAGCACCGCCGCCCGCTGCTGGGGGTTCAGGCCCTCCAGCAGGTCATCGCGTGACCCGAAGGCATCGCGCGAATCCGCCGGGGCGGACGTCGCGCCGAAGGCCGCGGGGGCCCGGCCCGGGACGGCGGGATCGGGGCGGGAGGAGGCAAAACCGAAGGAATCAACCATGATGGGCCAAGCCTAGCCCAGCCCCCGGATGGCGGATTTGGCAGAATGGAACGCATGACCGACGACCTCATCTCCACCTTCGACGTCCGCACGCCCACCGGCACGGACGATCCGCTGAGCTCGTCCGAGATCGAGAAGTACCGCGAGGAAATCAACCGTCTGGACGCGCTCATCATCGACGCCATCCGGCGGCGCACCGAGGTGAGCAAGGCCGTGGGCAAGACCCGCATGGGCTCCGGCGGCACGCGTCTGGTGCACACCCGCGAGGTGCAGATCATCAACGAATTCCGCGACGCCCTCGGCCCCGAGGGCCCGGCGATCGCCACCGCCCTGCTGCGGATGGGCCGCGGTCGCCTGGGCTGACCCGGCCCGCCTTCCGCCCCGGGTAGTTAGCCTGGGGAACATGAGCAGCTCTCGCACGGACCGCGCCACCGTCGCCGCATGGGCGTCGTGGGACTGGGGTTCCGCCGCGTTCAACGCGGTGATGGTCACGTTCATCTATTCCGTCTACCTCACCGAGTCGGTGGGGGCGGACATCGGCGGTTCGATCCCGGCGTCGTCCTGGTACGGCTGGGCGATGGCCGCCGCGGGCTTCGTCATCGCCGCCGTCGCGCCCGTCCAGGGCCGTCGGGCGGATGCGCGGGGCCGGCGCCGGCGGTCGATGACCATGTGGACGCTGGTGGTCGTCGCGCTGATGGCCTCGCTGTTCTTCGTCGAAAACGAGCCGGCGTTCTTCTTCCCGGGCATCGTCGTCATGGCGATCGCCTCGGTGGCGTTCGAGTTCGCGGAGGTTTCCTACTTCGCCATGCTGCGGCAGGTCTCCACGCCGGACACCGTGGGCCGGGTGTCGGGCATCGGCTGGTCGGCGGGGTATTTCGGCGGGATTTTCCTGCTGTTGATCTGCTACGTCGGCTTCATCGCGGGCGACGGCGGCGCGTTCGGCTTGCCGACGGACGACGGAATGAACGTCCGGGTGGTGGCGCTCGTCGCGGCCGCGTGGTTCCTGGTCTTCGCGCTGCCGACGTTCTTCCGCGTGCCGGAGATCGAGCCGGATGCGACGGTCGATTCCGGCTACGCGGATTCCTACCGCCGCCTCTTCGGCGAGTTGCGCCAGTTGTGGCGCGAAGATCCGCGGTCGATCAAGTTCCTCGTCGCCCAGGCGGTGTTCCGCGACGGCCTGGCCGGCGTGTTCACGTTCGGGGCGATCCTGGCGGTGACCGTCTACGGCCTGTCCCCCTCGGATGTCCTGCTCTTCGGCATCGCCGCCAACGTCGTCTCGGCGCTGGGCGCGCTGGCGGCCGGCTTCCTCGACGACTCCATCGGCCCGCGCCCGGTGATCCTGTGGTCGCTGGGCCTGATGGTGGTCACGTCGCTGGCGCTGCTCTTCGTCGACGGCCCCGGCTGGTTCTGGCCGTTGGGCCTGGTGCTGTGCCTGTTCGTCGGTCCCGCCCAGTCGGCGGCGCGGTCGTATCTCGCCCGCATCGCCCCGGAGGGACGCGAGGGCCAGATGTTCGGCCTCTACGTCACCACCGGCCGGGCGGTGAGCTGGATGGCTCCCGCCGCGTTCGCAGCGATGGTCGCCGTCTTCGGCACCGACCGCGCGGGCATCGGCGGCATCGCCCTGGTGCTGGTGGTCGGCATGGTCCTCTTCGCGCTGGTGCCGAAGACTCCGGCCGCCCCGGCCCCTACCCCTCGAGCGAAATGAGCTTGTCCTCGAGGAATTCGTCGATGCCGGTGAAGCCGCCTTCGCGGCCGAGGCCCGACTGCTTCACGCCGCCGAAGGGCGCCGAGGCGTCCGACAGCCCGCCCTTGTTCACGGCGACCATGCCGGATTCGATGGCTTCGGCCGCGCCCAACGCGCGGGTGAGGTTTTCGCTGAACACGTAGGCCGCCAGGCCGAAGATCGTGTCATTCGCGCGTTCGATGGCCTCCTCGTCGCTGCCGACCTCGGTGACCGCGACGACGGGGCCGAAGATCTCCTCGGTCACGATGTCGGCGTCGAGGGGGAATCCGGTGAGCACCGTGGGGTCGTAGAAGTAGCCGTCCGACAGTTCGTCGGAAAGCACGGGAATCGTGCCGCCGCAGCGCACCGTCGCGCCGCGTTCGATGGCGTCGTCCACGAGCTTTGCGACGGTCCGCTGCTGGTCACGCATGGCCAACGGGCCGAGTTCGGTCGACTCGTCGGTGCCGCGGCCGACGGTCAGTTCGCGGAACATCGCGACGACGCCCTCGGTGAACTCCCCCGCCAGCGACTCGTGGACGATGAACCGGTTCGGCGCGATGCACACCTGCCCGCCGTTGCGCAGCTTCGCCGCCTTCACGGCCTTGACCGCCTTGTCCACGTCGCCGTCGGAAAGCACCACGAACGGGGCATTGCCGCCGAGCTCCAGCGACACCTTCATGGAGGTCTCCATCGCCTTCGCCGCCAGCATCTGACCGACCTCGGTGGAGCCGGTGAAGGTGAACTTGCGCAGGCGATCGTCGTCGAGCAGGGCCGAGACGTTCTTCGCCGAGCCGGTCGGCAGCACCTGGACCACCCCGGCCGGAACACCGGCCTCATCCAGCAACTTCGCCAGGTACAGCATGGTCAGCGGGGTTTTCGACGCGGGCTTGGCGATGATGGTGCAGCCCGCCGCCAACGCCGGCGCGATCTTGCGGGCGCCCATCGCCAACGGGAAGTTCCACGGGGTGATCGCCAGCACCGGGCCGACCGGCTGGCGGACCGTGACGATCCGCGAACGGCCGTCCGGCGAGCGTCGGTAATCGCCGCGCAGACGCACGGCCTCCTCCGAGAACCAGCGGAAGAACTCGGCGGCGTAGGTCACCTCGGCGCGGGAATCCGGCAGCGCCCGACCCATCTCGAGGGACTGGAGATACGTCAGCTCGTCGTCATGCTCCTTGATGAGTTCGAAGGCACGGCGCAGGATTTCACTGCGCTCGCGGGGCGCGGTCGCCGCCCACTCGGCCTGTGCGGCGCACGCCTCGTCGAGGGCCGCGCGAGCGTCGGCCTCCGTCGCGGAGGCGACCTCGACGAGCACGCGATCGGTCGCGGGATCGCGGACCTCGAACGTGCCGCCGTCGGAGGCGTCGCGGAATCCGCCGCCCAGGAAAAGCTGCGTCGGGGCACCGGAAAGAATGTCGTTCACTGAAAGTCCCATGCCGCCCATGGTGCGCCGGGGAAACGGTTTTGTCGACGATGCGGAGGCGACATGAAACGAATCGGCGACCACTGTCAATTAAACCCATGAACGGTCACGGTTCATCCCGGGAAAGCATTGACACTTCGGGGGTAACCGTTACGCTCTCGGCGAGCGCAACGCTTATGCCCCTCTTAGGCTCCTCCAAGGCACACACGGTGGCCGTACGACACCGCAGTACCACCACTCCCCGCATCCCCCACCCCACAAGGATGAGCATGCGCAAGTTCACCGCATTCGCATCGGCCGCAGCAGTGGCCGTCGCGGGCTTCGTCGTATTGCCCATGGCAATCGCGGATGAAGTCACCAACACCGCGTCCATGTCGCTGACCTGCAAGGCCACGCCAAGCACCTCCGCGGCCGGCCCGCAGGTCTTCAGCGCGGAGGACGTCTCCGTCAACGTCACCGCACCCACCGACGTCGAAATCGGCGAGGAATTCAGCACCACCTACTCCATCGACCCCGTCAGCGTCGAGGTCCCGTCGCTGCCCCTGGGCGCGCGGCTCGAATCCGCGTCGCGTCTCAAGCTCGACTTCGCGCTGCCCGAGGGCGTGACCTTCACCGGCGCCGAGATCGACGAGTCCGACGCTAACCTCAAGGGCTTCCGTGTCCTGCAGGTCAACGAATCCGGCAACGTCGACCCCAACGGTCGCATCCTCCGGTTGACCAGCGCGGACAACGCCACCATCGGCAACGGCCCGAACTCCAGCAAGAATTCGCACGGCGGCATCCGCTACGACATCACCGGCTCGCACATCGACCTGCGGTTCCCGGTGATCCAGCTGAAGCTGCGCGCCGACGCCGAGGGCGACAAGAACTTCGGCGTCCGCACCGCCGGCGCCGCCGGAAACTTCGGCGCCGACGAAAACTTCCTCACCATGAACGCGCAGACCTCGCGAATTCCCTTCGTCGGCCAGGTCTGGGCACCTACGCAGTGCTCGCCGCGCGCATCGGAGACCGCCCCCATCGACCCCCCGCGCCACCCGGCTGGCGACCGTGAAGGTCAACCCGAAGCCCGCGGCCGCGGACACCTCGCTGGAACTCGGCGAGGTCACCGAGGCGCTCGCGGGCGCCCCGGTGCCCCTGACCGCGACCGTCGCCCCGACCGACGCCGCCGGCACCGTCACGTTCTCCTCCGGCGAGCACTCCACCGGCCCCGTCGAGGTCGTCGACGGCACCGCCACCGGCGAGCTGACGTTCCCCGAAGCCGGCGACTACGAGGTCACCGCCTCGTTCACCCCCGCCAACGCCGAGGCCCACACCGCCTCGTCCGCCACCCGCACCGTCACCGTCGCCGGACGCTCCGCCAACCTCGCGGTCACGGCGGCCGAATCCGCCCCGGCCCGCGGCCACGTCGAGGCCACCGCCACCGTCGAGCCCGGCGCGACCGGCACCGTCGCCTTCCGCATCGGCGAAGGCGCCGAAGTCACCGCGGACGTCGTCGAGGGAACCGCCACCGCCTCCGTGCCCACCGGCACCGCGGTCGGCGCGCAGACCCTGACCGCCGAGTACCGCCCGACCACCGGTTCGCCCTTCGCCCCGGCGAAGACCACCACCGACGTCGAGGTCACCGCGGTCACCGACACCACCCTCGAGCTCGACGGCCTGGACAACCCGGTCCACCCGGGCGAGTCCGTCACCCTGACGGCCCGGATCACCCCGGCGGAGAACACCGACGTCGCCGCCGGCGAGGTGATCTTCACCGTCGAGGGCCGCGACGTCTCCGTCGACGTCGCCGACAACGTCGCCAGCCTCGAGGTCATCCCCGACCGCGGCGGCGAGTTCCCCGTCAAGGCGCGATTCGTGCCCGCCGACGACACCCAGACCCCGGCCGAGGCCGAGGGCACCCTGCGGGTCGTCGCCGCCGGCGACACCGTGATCACCGCGCAGGCGCCCACCGACGTCGAGCCGATGGTCGAGGCCCCCACCACCGTCACCGTCGATCCGGCCGCGGCGGGCGTCGTCACCGCCACCGTCGACGGCCGGAAGATCACCGCGGACGTCGACGCCGCCACCGGCACCGCGACTCTGCCGCTGGTCTTCCCGCGCGAGGGCGACTACACCGTCCCGGTCGAGTTCACCCCGGCCGACCCGCGCACGGCGAAGGCCGCGCGCACCAGCATCGACGTCACCGTCACCGCACCGGCCTACGACTCCGTCACCGTGGACCTCGTCGGCCCGGACACGGGCGTCATCGGCGAGCAGCAGACCTTCCGCGCCACCGTCACCCCGAATACCGGCGACAAGTCGGCCGTCTCCGGGTTCCTGACGCTGACCAACAACGGCAAGCCCGTCATGAAGGACGGCGCCGAGGTCCGCATCCCGGTCGTGCGCGGCATCGCCGATTTCGACATGGTCTGGCCCACCCCGGGCGTGAAGACCCTCGAGGGCACCTTCGTCGGCACCGAGGGCAAGGCCCTGGGCGCCGGCACCGCGACGGTGACCATCACCGACGAAAACGGAGAGATCCCGCCGACCGACGGCGGCACCGACGAGAACCCGAACACCGGCGGCGACCTGCCGTCCAACCCGGGCACCGGCTCCTCCGACATCAGGTCGTTCTTCGAGCGCCTGTGGAAGTTCATCGTCGACCTGTTCACCGGCAAGTTGACGCCGGGCACCCTGGGCTCGTCCAACGGCTCGCCGAACGGATCCTCGGACCGACCCGGCACCGACGACGTCGCGCCGGCCGAGACCGAGAATCCGACCGACGCCCCGGCCGAATCCCCGACCGAGACCACGCCCGACGCCCCCGCAGAAGGCGACGCCCAGGAAGAAGCCGAGTCCGCGGCCGCCGCGAACTGACCCGGCCCATCCCGAAACCCCGGTTCACACCCAGACCCGGTTCGCACCCAGACAAGGACATTGGACGTGAAAACCAAGACTTTCCGCTTGCCGCTGGCGGCCGCCGCGATCACGGCGCTGACCGTCGGGCTGATCACCCTGCCGGGCGGCGATGACGCCCTGGCCGCCCCCGTCACCGAAACCAAGAGCATCGCCCAGGAGTGCGTCGAGCACAGGGGCGCCTTCTCGAACGGTTCCTACCTGACCCTGTCCCCCGACAACGTCACCGTCGAGTACCCGCAGCAGGTCCACCCGGGCGAAACCTTCACGGTGAAGCTCCAGCCGGGCCAGATGGCCACCGGCGACAAGGACACCGGCCGCATGAAGTACGACGTCAAGCTGCCCGAGGGCGTCGCGATCTCCAACCTGCGCATCTCCGGCGCGGGCACCGGGTTCAACAACAATCCGGTCGTCCAGCGCGTCAACGCCTCCGGCGCCCCCGACGCCAACGGCGAGTTCGCCCGCATCTGGGACGGCGGTCACTCCGTCAACAACGGCGGCAACGAAAGCGACAGCTGGGGGCCGTTCACCTCCCGCGTCGGCCTGCAGGTCGACCGACACAAGCAGTGGCGTTTCCCGCAGATCGCCTTCGACGTCACCGCGCCGGACACCGCCGGCGCGACCATCGTCACCGGCCTGCGCGGCGCCGGCACCGGCGCGGGTCCGGCCAGCCGCGACAACCGCGACAACACCATGTCGATGCTTGCCCGCGCCAACGTCGCCGACGCCGTGTACTGCTCGGCGGCCGCCGCCGGCCGCACCCTGACCTCCACGCAGGTCGTCGCCCGCGGCACCGAGACGAACTTCGCCGAAACCTCCACCGACCTCGAGGTGGTCACCGGCTCCGGCCCGACCACCCTGACCGCCAACGTCACCCACGTCGACGGCACCCCGGTCACCGAAGGCGAGGTCGAGTTCGACTTCGGCGACGGCTCCCCGCGCGCCACCGTCGCCGTCGTCGACGGCACGGCCACCACCACGCACACCTACCCGGAGCTCGACGACCGCAACCCGGTGCCGTACCGGGCCACCGCCCGCTACCTGGGCGTCCAGGGCCGGACGAACCCGTCGGAGGACACCACCTCCGTCACGGTCACCCCGACGCCGCGCGAACAGGTCCAGGCGACCGTGTCCCTGTCCGGCACGGTCAAGGTCGACGACGCCGCCGATGGCCGGGTCCCGGTCGAGCTGCGTGCCTCCGTCGGCGCCGAGGACGGCAAGACCCTGCCCGAGGGCGTCGAGGTCGTCTTCCACCAGGGTGACGCCGAAGTCGGCCGCGCAACCGTCGTCGACGGCGTCGCCGCGACCACCGTCTCCGTCCCCGACGAGAAGGCCACCCTGACCTTCCGCGCCGTGGTCTCCGACATGGAGACCGACACGCAGGAACTGACCGGCGCCGAAGCGACCACCGACGTCGACGTCGCCCCGGTGTCCCGCACCTCCATCGCCGTCGAGCTGGAAGACGACGGCGTCCTCGTCGGCCGCCAGACCACCATCACCGCGAAGTACTCCGCCACCCCGTCCATCCCCGAGGGCACCGAAGTCATCTTCCGCGCCGATGGAATCCGCATCGGCACCGCCACAGTCGGCGCCGACGGCGTCGCCACCATCGAGCACTCCTTCGACGCCGCCGGCCCGAAGCACATCACCGCGCTCGTCGAAAAGCGCGAAGTCGACGGACGCGTCTACCCGCGCGCCGAATCCGAGGCCGCCGTGCTCACCGTCGCCGCCCCCGCCGGTCAGGACACCACCACCGACCTGACCTACACCCGTCCCGACGTCGACGTGGAGACCGAGGTCCTCACCGGCGACCTCATCCGCTTCATCGCCACCGTCGACGCCGGCGACTCCGCCATCGAGGAAGGCGCCACCGTGTCCTTCTTCGACGGCGACACCTTCCTGGGCACCGCCCCGGTCGACCCCGCCACCGGCCAAGCCGTCCTCGACCACCGCTTCGCCGAGCGCGGCGAGCACCAGATCCGCGCCGTGTTCAACGGCCAGGAGAAGAAGGACGGGGAGGGCGTCATCACCGAGGTGCTCGAACCGTCCGAGTCCGACCCGGTCACCCTCGACGTCCGCGAGCATGACGTGGTCATCGAAGAGCCGGCCGACAACCCGGGCGACGAGCCCGGCGACAACCCCGGCGACGAGCCGGGCGACAACCCGTCCCCGAACCCGGGCGACGGCTCCGGCTCCTGGGGCTCCTCCGGCTCCAGCTCCGGCGGCTTCCTCGCCTCGGTCATCGGTTTCCTGGGCAGCCTCGGGATCATCGGCACGTTCCTGATGTCGATCTTCGGTCTGCACGCCATCTAGCACCCCGCAGCGCAACCCCGCAGCACCCGACGCGCCCCGCCTCACCATGAGGCGGGGCGCTCGTCGTCACGCGACGACCCCCGGGTGAGCGTTCCTCACCCCGCACGCCGCACCAACCGCAACTAGGCTGGTGGCGGTCCGATTGCCACATCGAAGGAGCTGGAGAAACCCATGACGGACATCACCACCACCCCCCAGTGGGAGGCGCTCGAGGCACAGCAGAACCGCATCATCGAGCGGGATCTGCGCGGAATGTTCGCAGAGGATCCGGACCGGGCGCAGAAGCTGACCTTCGATGCCGCGGGGCTGCTCGTCGACCTGTCCAAGAACTTCATCGACGACGAAGCCCTGGCCGCCCTCGTCGACGTCGCCCGCGCCGCCGACGTGGAGGGCGCCCGCACCCGGATGTTCGCCGGCGAGCACATCAACAACACCGAGGACCGCGCGGTGCTGCACACCGCCCTGCGCCTGCCCGTCGACGAAGACCTGGAAGTCGACGGCCAGGACGTCGCCGCCGACGTGCACGACGTGCTGGGCCGGATGCGCGACTTCACCCGCGCCCTGCGCTCCGGCGACTGGCTCGGCCACACCGGCCGCACCATCAAGACCGTGGTCAACATCGGCATCGGCGGCTCCGACCTGGGCCCGGCGATGGTGACCAAGGCGCTGCGCACCTACGCCACCGCCGGCATCGACGCCCGTTTCGTCTCCAACGTCGACCCGTCCGACCTGCAGGCGGTGCTCGACGAGCTCGACCCGGAGTCGACCCTGTTCATCGTCGCCTCGAAGACGTTCACCACCCAGGAGACCCTGGCCAACGCGCACGCCGCCCGCCGCTGGCTCATCGAGAAGCTGGGCGACGAGGCCGCGGTGGCCAAGCACTTCGTCGCGGTGTCCACCAACGCCGAGAAGGTCGCCGAGTTCGGCATCGACACTGACAACATGTTCGGCTTCTGGGACTGGGTCGGCGGCCGCTACTCCGTCGATTCGGCCATCGGCCTGTCCATCATGGCCGTCGTCGGCCCCATGGACTTCATGCGCTTCCTCGAGGGCTTCCGCCTCATGGACGAACACTTCCTCGACACCCCGCTGGAGCGCAACGTGCCGGTCCTCATGGGCCTGCTGGACCTCTGGTACGGCGAGTTCCTGGGCGCCGACTCCCACGTGGTGCTGCCCTACTCGGAGGACCTGTCGCGGTTCCCGGCGTACCTGCAGCAGTTGACCATGGAGTCCAACGGCAAGTCGGTGCGCCGCCACGGCGAGTGGGTCAACTGCGAGACCGGAACGATCTACTGGGGTGAGCCGGGCACCAACGGCCAGCACGCCTTCTACCAGCTGCTGCACCAGGGAACTCGCCTGGTGCCGGCGGACTTCATCGGTTTCGCCCGCCCCCGCCAGGATCTGCCGACGGCCGACGGCACGGGTTCGATGCACGATCTGCTGATGTCGAACTTCTTCGCCCAGTCGAAGGTGCTGGCGTTCGGCAAGGACGAGGAGGAGCTGGCCGCCGAGGGCGTGCCCGAGGAGCTCATCCCCCACAAGGTCATGCCGGGCAACCGTCCGTCGACGACGATCCTGGCCGAGGAGCTCACGCCGGCCGCGGTCGGCGCGCTGATCGCCCTCTACGAGCACATCACTTTCGTGCAGGGCGTCATCTGGGACATCAATTCCTTCGACCAGTGGGGCGTCGAGCTGGGCAAGAAGCAGGCCGGCGACCTGCTGCCGGCCGTGACGGGCGAGGCGGAGCCGGATTCGGGCGACGCCTCCACCGACGCGCTGCTGGCCTGGTACCGCGCGCACAAGTAGGGCTTTACTGCTTGACGACGCCCGCCCCCCCGGGTGTGGGGGCGGGCGTTTTCGCGTGCACCCGATGCCGGGTTCGGCGTGGTTTAGACCGGGCAGACGACCTCGACGCGGACTTCGTCGGTGCGGTCCTCGTCGTCGTACTTGCCGGTGCCGGTGATGGTCCAGGTGTCGCCGTCGCGGTTGACCACGGCGTTGTCGGCGTTGTCGTCGTCGATTTCGATGTCGATGTTCGCCGAGTCGATGTCCAGGGAGTCCAGGACGGGGGTGCCGTTCGGGTCCTTGATGTCGATGTCGACGTGGCCGGCACCGTCATCGTCGCCGCCGATCTCGATGTCGAGCTCGTCGCCGTCGAGGGTGCAGCGCACCGGCGTGAAGTCACCGTCGACGTCGGCGCCGGCGACCTGGACGACGGCGGCGCTCTGGCCGATCGGGGCTTCGGTGGTCGTGGTGGTGGCGTTGCCGTCGGTGGTGGTCGTGGCGCCGGTGTCGTCGCCCGACACGGCTTCGGAGAGCTTGGTGGCCTCCGGGGCGTCGGTGACGACGGTGGCGTCGTCGTCGGAGCAGGCGGCCAGGGCCAGGGTCAGGGCCGGGATGGCCAGCAGGGCGGCGGTGCGGTTGCGCAGCTTCATGGTCGTACCTCGCGGTTCTTCGTCGTCGTTCTTCGTCGGCGGTGGTTTCGTTCGTCGTCGACTATCGATGTGGGACCGGTCGGGCGGACGCCCTCGTCGAAAAGCCTTCGTGCGGAACACGTTTCACTCCGCGAACAACCCCAGGGTAACGGCCGTTAACCCCATCGGGCAATGGCGAACCCCGGCGCCACCCCCGCCGCACGCGCCGGATCAGAACGGGGAGAAACCGTCGCGGGCGCGATCGGCGTCGACGATCTCCTTGCCGAAGGGGAAGCAGGTGACGGGGATCATCTTCACGTTCGCGATCGCCAGCGGAAGGCCGACGATGGTCACCGCCTGCGCCGCGGCCGTGGTGATGTGCCCGATGGCCAACCACATGCCCGCCACGACGAACCACACGACGTTCATGACCGCGCTCAGCCCCGCCGAGCCGCCCCGCTTGTCCACCACGACGCGACCGAAGGGCCACAACGCGTACGAGGCCATGCGGAACGACGCCACGCCCGCCGGAATGGTGACGATGAAGATGCACGCCACGATGCCCGCCACGACGTAGCCGAGGGCCAACCAGATGCCGCCGAAGAGGAGCCAGATCAGGTTCAACACGAGTTTCATGCCACCGAGGATATTCGCGCGGACCACGCCGGGCGCGGTGGTCGAGCACGCCCTATGATCGGAGACATGTCTGCCTACGTCGACGACGACATCCTGACCCTCCGACTGGCCCTGGGCACGGGCGAAATCCTCAAGGGCGTCCGCAACGTCGGACTGCTGCGCGGCCGCGTCCTCGGCGACGCCGGCGACGCCCTGTCGCAGGAATGGATCGCCCGCGTTCTCCAGCAGCACCGCCCCGACGACGCCGTCCTGTCCGAAGAGGCCGCCGACAACCGCGATCGCCTCGACAACTCCCGCGTCTGGATCATCGACCCGCTCGACGGCACCCGCGAGTTCGCCGGCGGCCGCCAGGACTGGGCCGTGCACATCGCGCTGATCGAAGACGGCAAGCCCGTCCACGCGGCCGTCGGCCTGCCGGACCTCGGCCAGGTCTTCCACACCGGCGAGGCCAAGGCCGTCACCGGCCCGATGTCCGGCAAGATCGTGGTCTCCCGCACCCGCCCGCCGGCCGTCGCCGCGTTCGTCGCCGACAAGCTCGACCGCGAGCTGGTCCACATGGGGTCCGCCGGCGCCAAGGCCATGCACGTGCTGCTCGGCGACGTCGACGCCTACATCCACGCCGGCGGCCAGTACGAGTGGGACTCCGCCGCCCCGGTCGGCGTGTGCAAGTCCGCCGGTCTGCACGTGTCCCGCCTCGACGGCTCGGAGCCGGTGTACAACCAGGTCGACACCTTCATGCCGGACATGCTTTTCTGCCGCCCGGAAATCGCCGACGACATCCTCGCCGCCGTCGCCGAGTACAAGAAGGAGCACGGCGACTTCTAGCCGCCCTCCTACCGCCCCGCTGACCCGCTTTCGGCGGGCCGGTACCCTTGGCCGCATGAGCGCGATCACGCCCCCGTCCGAGCCCGCCGTGAAGACCCCGTACGAGGATCTCCTCCGCGAGATCCTCGCCGACGGCACCCCGAAGGCCGACCGCACGGGCACCGGCACGCGGTCCCTGTTCGCCCGGCAGATCCGCTACGACCTGTCCGAGGGCTTCCCCCTGCTGACGACGAAGAAGGTCCACCTCAAGTCGATCATCTACGAGCTGCTGTGGTTCCTGCGGGGCGATTCCAACGTCAAGTGGCTGCAGGATCGCGGCGTAACCATCTGGGATGAGTGGGCCGGCGACGACGGCGACCTGGGCCCCGTGTATGGCGTGCAGTGGCGGTCGTGGCCGACGCCGGACGGCCGGCACGTCGACCAGATTTCCCGCGCGCTGGAGACGCTGAAGAACGACCCGGATTCCCGCCGCAACATCGTGTCGGCGTGGAACGTCGGCGAGCTGGAGAACATGGCGCTGCCGCCGTGCCACCTGCTGTTCCAGTTCTACGTCGCCGACGGCAAGTTGAGCTGCCAGCTGTACCAGCGCAGCGCGGACATGTTCCTGGGCGTGCCGTTCAACATCGCGTCCTACGCGCTGCTGACGCACATGTTCGCCCAGCAGGCGGGCCTGGAGGTCGGCGAGTTCATCTGGACCGGCGGCGATTGCCACATCTACGACAACCACGTCGAGCAGTGCGAGCTGCAGGTGTCCCGCGACGCGCGCCCCTATCCGACCCTGAAGCTGCGCAAGGCGGAGTCGCTGTTCGACTACGACTTCGACGACGTCGAGGTGGTCGGCTACGACCCGCATCCGCCGATCCGGGGCAAGGTGTCGGTCTGATGTCCGGGTTCGGCACGGAGCGGGATTCGCTTGACGACGGCCGGCGTCCCGGCCGCCCGGCGTCCATCCGCATGATGTGGGCGCAGACCTCCGACGGCGTGATCGGCGACGGGGCGACGATGCCGTGGCACATCCCGGAGGATCTGGCGCATTTCAAGGCCACGACGATGGGCGCGCCGGTGATCATGGGCCGCCGCACGTGGGATTCGCTGCCGGAGCGGTTCCGTCCGCTGCCGGGCCGCCGCAACGTGGTGCTGTCGCGGTCGCTGACGCCGGAGGACGTCCCCGGCGCGGAGTTGGCCCACTCGCTCGACGCCGCCCTGGATCTGCTCGGCGACGTGCCCGTGGCGTGGATCATCGGCGGCGGCCGCGTCTACCGCGACGCCCTGCGCCTCGCCGACGAGTGCGAGGTCACCGAGGTCGACGGCGTCTACGAGATCGACACCCCGGTGCGGGCACCCGAGCTGCTCGGGTGGACGCCGGTGCGAAAAGGCGAATGGACCGTGTCGTCGAGCGGCCCGCGTTTTCGCTTCACCACGTGGCGGCCACGTTCCGACGACGATTTCTGAGCGGCCTCCGAGTAGCGCGGGCACCGCGTCGCCAAGGAGACACACGACACCGCGGGCCCGCGCGGACAGTGATGTTCGCCACCTCACGCCACCGAACGGAACAATCGCCACCGCGGCCGGCGTTGACATGAACATGAGCAACGAAAAGACGCCCCTGCCGAAGACCACCGAAGCCGTGACCATCTACGCCACCAGCTGGTGCCCGTTTTGTCAGGCGCTGATCGTCGGCCTGAAGGAGCGCGGCGTGCCGTTCGAGGCGTGGGACGTGGAGAAGCACGAGGATTTGTCGTCGTGGGTCGAGTCGGTCAACGACGGCAACCGCGTCGTGCCCACCGTGCTGTACTCCGACGGCACTCACGCCACCAACCCGGACGTCTCCGCCGTGGAGGCCAAGTACGCCGAGCTGACGGCGAAGTAGGTTCACTCCCCCCGGCACCTTTCGAGGCGGCGGCAACCACGTCGAGGTCCCCGCAACGACATCGAGGCGTGCGGCGACCACAATGAACGAAGCCGCCCGGTTCAACCGGGCGGCTTTCGTCGTTTCCCCACGGGGCCCGTACGCGGGCCGAAGGCGCGAGGTCCTAGTCCAGGTCGTCGTGCGCCATCAGCTGGCGCGCGGCCTCGGTGATGGAGCCCGACAGCGACGGGTACACCGAGAAGGAGCTGGCCAGGTCGGCGACGGTGAGCTGGTTGGACACGCACACCGCGATGGGCAGGATGAGCTCCGAGGCCGTCGGCGCGACGACGACGCCGCCGATGATCATGCCGGAGTTCTTGCGGCAGAACAGCTTGACGAAGCCGCGGCGCAGCGAGCGCATCTTCGCGCGCGGGTTGCCGGCCAGCGGGAACACCTCGACACGGGCGGAGACCTCGCCCGACTCGATCTGCGCCTGGGAAACGCCGACGGTGGCGATTTCCGGGCGGGTGAACACGGCCGAAGCCACGGTGCGCAGGCGGATCGGCGACACCCCCTCGCCCAACGCGTGGTACATGGCGATGCGGCCCTGCATGGCCGCAACCGACGCCAGCGGGAACAGGTCGGTGCAGTCGCCGGCGGCGTAGATGCCCGGCACGGAGGTGCGGGAGACCCGGTCGACCTTGATGTGGCCCGACTGGGTCATGTCCACGCCCACGGCCTCCAAGCCCAGGTCGGAGGTGTTCGGAATGGAACCGACGGTGATCAGGGCGTGGGATCCGATGACCTCCCGGCCGTCGGAGGTGACCACGCGGACGCCCCCGTCGTCGGTGCGCTCGACCAGGTCGCAGCGCGCGTTCTTCACCACGTCGACGCCACGCTCGAGCAGCACTTCCTCCAACGCGTCGGCCGCGTCGGCGTCCTCGTGCGGCAGGATCCGGTCGCGGGAGGCCACCATGGTCACCTTCACGCCGAGCTCGGTGAATGCGGACACGAACTCCGCGCCGGTGACGCCGGAACCGACCACGACGAGATGCTCCGGCATCTCCTCGAGGTCGTAGACCTGGCGCCACGTCAAAATCCGCTCGCCGTCCGGCAGCGCGCCCGGCAGGATGCGCGGGGAAGCGCCGGTGGCCACGAGCACCAGGTCACACTCGATGGTCTCCTCGCCACCCTCGAGCAGCTCGACGGTGACGTAGTGGGTGATGCGGCCCGGCTCATAGTCGTCCAGGCGACCGCGGCCCTGCAGCATGCGGATGCCCTCGCGCTCCATCTGCGCGCGGACGTCCTCCGACTGCGACTCCGCCAGGTGACGCACGCGGTCGTTGACGGCGGTGAAATCGATCTTGCGGGACGAGAAATCGGGGCGCAGACCCATGTCGTCGGCGCGGCGCATGTCGGTGCGCACGCCGGTGGCGGCGATGAACGCCTTGGAGGGGACGCAGTCGTACAGGACGGAGGAACCGCCCATTCCGGCGTCTTCCACCACGGTGACCTCGGCACCGTACTTGGCGCCGACGAGCGCGGCCTCATAGCCGGCGGGGCCACCGCCGATGATCACGATCCTCTTGGTCACGGGTCCTCCAAAATTGCGTTGCAGTGCCCGCACCAGTGTAGTGGAGGCGCGGGATTTCGCCGGTCGGGCATTCCCCGCCGGCACGGTGCGACGGCCGATGCACCGCCACCCGGTCACCTGATGCCGGCGGTGCGGTCGGAGTCGACGTCTTCGTAGCGGGCGACGATGCCGCCGAAGAGCCGGACGCCGACGCCGAGGCAGCGCTCGTCGACGATGAGGTCGTCGCGGTGCAGATCGTGCTTCTCGCCGCGCCCCGACCAACACCCCAGTCGGGCCATGGCGCCGGGCACGTGCTCGAGGTACCAGCCGAAATCCTCGCCGCCCGAAGACTGCGGCGCCTCGATGACCGCGTTCTCGTCGACGCGCCGGACCGTTTCGGCGACCAGGGCGGTGCAGTAGTCGTCGTTAAGCACCGGAGGCACGCCGCGCTCGTAGTCGAGGCGATGGGTGACGCCGGTGGGGGCGAGTACCTCGGCGATGAGTTCGCGCAACAGCGGGTCGATGGCGCGCCACGTCTTGATGTCGGCGGTGCGGATCGTGCCCTGCAGCCGACCTTCCGCGGGGATGGCGTTGGCCGCGTAGCCGGCGTTGACGGAACCGAAGACCAGGACGGTGCCGGTGCGCGGATCGACGCGTCGGCTGAGCAAGCCGGGCAAATCGGTGATCAGCTTGCCCAGCGCGTAGACCACGTCGGCGGTCAGATGCGGGCGGGACGTGTGGCCGCCCGGACCCTCGACGCGAATGTCGAGGGTGTCCGACGCCGACGTGATCGCCCCGACGCGCACGCCGACCTGCCCGACCCGCAGCTTCGGCTCGCAGTGGACGGCGAAGATGCGCTCGACGCCGTCGAGGGCGCCGAATTCGATGACGTCGGGGGCGCCGCCGACCATGACCTCTTCGGCGGGCTGGAAGATGAAGCGCAGCGGCACCGGCAGCGGGTGCTCGCGCTGGTATTCGGCCATGGCGATGGCCGTGGCCAGGGTGATCACGGTGTGGAAGTCATGGCCGCAGGCGTGCATGACGCCTTCGTTGACGCTGGCGTACGACAGACCGGTTGCCTCCGTGATGGGCAGGGCGTCCATGTCGCCGCGGAAGGCCAGTCGACCGATGCGCTCCCCGGCGGCGCCGGAATGGTCGTCGGCGTCGCCGATGTCGACCATGAGGCCGGTGTTGGGGAACATCACCGGTTCCAGCCCCGCGGCCCGCAGCTTGTCGGCGACGAACTTGGTGGTGCCGTGCTCCATGTGGGACAGCTCGGGGTGGGCATGCAAGTGCCGGCGCCAGGCGAGCACCTGGCCTTCGTTGCGCGTCCACCATTCCCGAATGAAGTCCTCGATCACGATTTACGAGTGTAGGCGCACCCGGTTTCCGGCTTTGCGGGGTGGGTCCGCCCGGGTGGGACGCGGCCCGCGGACCTTCGTCGCCGTCACCGTGCCCGCGGTGGCGTTGGCGCTGCTCGCGAGGTTGGCCGCGTGACGGTTCGGCTTGTGCTTGACGACGCTTGCCTCCACCTCGCCCGCCCGCGCCGCCGGGTGCGGCCCGGCGGATGGAGGCGGGGTGAGAAACCGCCGGGAGGAGTGCGCCCCGGAGGAGTGTGCCCCGGAGGAGTGCGCCCCGGTGAATGGAGGCAGGGTGAGAATTCGCCGGGAGGAGCGCGCGGAGAATGCCGCGAATCCGACAAATGCAGCCTCACGCCGAGTAAACGTCGGTAAAAGCCCAGGACGAGAAAAACCGTGGCTGCATTTGTCGACTAACCGCCATGTCCGAGGTTTTGACGCCGGACAATACGACGCCGGCCGGGCCACATGCGCCCAAACGGCAACTTCCGCCCCATCTTTCACATTCGCACCGTGATGGTGTCAGAATGAGCGCATGAGCTCCTCCGGCAAGCGCGGCACCACGACGACGAAAACCCTGGCCATCGCCATCGGCGTGACGGCTACGGCACTCATGTTCGTCGTCGCGGTCGCGCTGGGTTTGTACTTGGCCATGGGCGACGACGAGCCGGAGATGCCCACCCCGGCCCCGGCCCCGACGGAGACGTCCGACACGTCGGCCACCTCCGAGCGTCCGAAATCGTCGACGAGCCGCAGCTCCAACACCTCCACGAGCTCCAGCCCCCGCAGCTCGACCAGCACCCGCAGCTCGACCAGCGCGAGCACCTCCAGCAGCAGCTCGAGCACCTCCACCTCCAGCAGCACCCGCAGCTCCACCGGCTCGAGCACCTCCAGCTCCGAGTCGCGGACGTCGTCGACCACCTCCTCGACGACGTCCTCCTCCCCCACCTCGGAGCCGCGGCCCGATCTCGGCACCGGCCGCAGCGACGTCGACGAACGCGGCTGGATCGGCACGCGCGCCCGCTGCCACGCCGGTGACGAGGCCTTCGCCGTCCTGGCCACCGCCGACGGCACCCACGCCGCCGCGTGCCGCACCCCCGGCGGTTCGAAGTACTACCGCGGCGACGCCGGCGAAACGGGCTCGCTCGAGGCCCCGATCATCGTCGACGAGGGTGATCGCATCGTCGCCCGCAACGGCGGTTGGAAGTACCAGATGAGCCCCGACGGTCTGCTCATCACGGAAAACGACAAGGTCCGCCAAAACCAGGGCGCGACGACGTGGGGGCAGGCGTCGTAAAGCGCCCTACAAGTCGATGTTGCGCGGCCCGTACAGGCGATCGCCGGCGTCGCCGAGGCCGGGCACGATGTACTTGTCGTCGTTGAGATCGGGGTCGATGGTCGCGGTGATCAGCCGCACGGGGTAGCCGGACTTTTCCAGCACGTCGACGCCTTCCTGCGCCGACACCATGCATACGGCGGTGATGTCGTCGGCGCCGCGTTCGACGAGCAGGCGCAGCGCGTGGAGCAGGGAGCCGCCGGTGGCCAGCATCGGGTCGACGAGGAACACCGGCTGCCCGGACAGGTCGTGCGGCAGCGCCTCAAGGTAGGGCACGGGTTCGTGGGTTTCCTCGTCGCGGGCCAGACCGATGAAGCCGACCTGCGCGTCCGGGATCATCGACAGGGCCGGGTCGATCATGCCGAGGCCGGCGCGGATGACCGGCACGATGATCGGGGGTTTGCGCAGGCGGTGGCCGCGGGCGGTGGTCACGGGCGTTTCCACGTCGAATTCCTCGACGTCGAGGTCGCGGCTGGCCTCGTAGATGAGCATCGCGCCGAGGTCGGCGAGGGCGGCCCGGAATCCGGAGTTGTCGGTGCGGGCGTCGCGCATGATGGTGAGGCGCGACGCGGCGAGCGGGTGGTCGACGACGGTGATGTCCATGCCTCCAAAAATACAACGGTGGGGGCGGCGGGCAGGGGGCGGCGGAAATTTCGATGGAACCGTTCGGCGTCGGGGCGCGTCTAAAGGGCTGACACGCATCCACGATCCGAGGAGCATCATGCCGAGTTCGTCATCCGTTTTTTCTTCCCCGATGTCCCAGCTTTCCGTCGTCCCCGACGTTCTTGCCGAGTCCGCGCGGCGGTTGCGCGGGTTGGTTCCCGCATCCGCGCCGCAGGTGGGCGGGGTGTCCCTGCTTGACGACGCCGACGGGGCCGCGATCGCCCCGGATTCGGGCGTCGTGCGGTTTTTCACCGCCCTGGACGCCGCCGCGCGGGCGCAGGAGGGGCGTGTCGCGGCGCTGGGCCGCTACGCCGACGGGGCGGCCGGGGCGTTGGATTGGGTGGCCGGGGAGGTGGGCGATGCCGAGGCATCGTCGTCGGCCCGGTTCGGTCGCGACGGTGAGGTGATGGCGTGATCCCGCCGACGTTCTCCGCCCTGGCACCGTCTGCCCTGGCGTCGCCCATGCAGGATGTTCCCCGGCTGCTGATGTCGGCCGTGCCCGTCGTCTCCGATCTCGCCGCGGCGGTTCCCGCGGCCGCGCCCCATCTCGTCGATGACTGGTGGACGGTCGCCGACGCCGTCGCCGGGCAGTGGGCCGGCGAGGGCGGCGAGGCCGCTGCGGCCAGCCTGCGCAGGGCCGCCGCGGGTGCCGGGACGCTCGACGGGCACGCCACGGGCATCGACGCCGCCGCAGCCGAGGGCCTGGGGCTCATCGCGGCCGCCGCGTTGGACCTGGCGGTGATCGCCTCCGAGTTCCTGCTCGAATGCGCCGGGTCCGCGGCGGCTGCGGCGGGCGCCGGGCCGGCCGCTCCCCTGGCGTCGATGGCCGGAATGCAGGGCAACGCCATCGAGGCGTTGATGCGGGCGGGCGACCGCCTGACGCGGCTGGACGGCGAACTCGCCGACCCGACCGCCACGTTGGAATCCATCGCGGCGTCCGACGTCGACATTCCCGACGCCCCGACGGTGCCCGCCGCCGCGATGGTGCCGGCATCCGCGACGGACACCGCAGCGGGGGCCGGATCGAGTGCCGTGTCTGGGGCCGTACCGGGGGCCGGCGATGGTGCGCCGACTCCCCAGGCGAAGGCCGCGGTGGAGCACGCCCTGTCCGCGGTGGGCACCCCGTACCAATGGGGCGGCAACACCCCGGGCGTCGGACTCGACTGCTCCGGACTGACCAAGTGGGCGTACGGGCAAGCCGGGGTCGACATTCCCCGCACCGCCGCCGAGCAGACCGTCGGACGGCCGGTCGATGCCTCGGAGCTGCTGCCCGGCGACCTGGTCGTCTGGGACGGACACGTGGCCATGGTGGTCGGCGACGGGAAGATGGTGGAAGCCGGCGATCCCGTGCAGGTCAACCCGATCCGAACGACCAACATGGATATGGGATTCAAGGGTTTCTGGCGACCCACCGGCTGATCCACCGTGCCGTGACATGTCGAGGCACCCCGCCGGGTATCCTTCCGGGTGCACCGATCACCGATGACACGACGTTAGGACGGACCATGGCCAGGCAGGGCATCGTCGCCATTGAGCTGGAGCTGACCGAAGGCACGGCGTACACGCTGTGGGCGCCGAGCTGGCGGGAGGGCAACGCCGAATGGCAGTCCCTGCTGGGCAACGGCGACGACGCCCTGATGTTCTCGTCCCGCGCCGAGCTACTCGCGTTCCTGCGCTCCGGCGCCGACCACGACATGACGTCCCACCCGTCGTGGCGCCGCTTCGAAGGCGAGCTGCCCGCGTCGGTCATCGCCGATCCCCGCGACCGCCACGACCTCGTGGGTCTGCCGGAGGCGCTGGCGGGCAAGGCCGACTACGACCACGTCTCCACCGTCGACCGGGCGTTCACCATCACCCGCTCCATCGGCGCGATCACCGACCTCACGCCGATCAACCGCATGTTCGCGTCGAACTCGATCTTGGCGTCGACCGCCAACGGCGCCGATCACTTCCACGGCGCCGGCGCCGCGCAGTGGTCCGCCATCGGTCGCGTGATCCTGCTCAACTGGGACGGCTGCATCGACGCGCTCGACGAGCTCTTCGAAAAGGGACGGAAAGCCGCCGGCGACATCGACGTCGACGCGGTGAAAACCGCGGAAGCAGACCTGGAGGAGGCGGAGAAGACCATCGAGGCCCGCCGCGCCGAGGCGAAGGAGGCCCGCCTGAAGGAAAAGGAGGCCGCCGCCGCTGCCGCGAAGGAGGCCGACCCGTACGACTCGTCGGTGTGGGCGCAGGCGGGCATCGACCCGGTGCGCATCGCCATCGGCGGCCGCACCCTGTACACCCTGCGCTGCTACCTCAACGGCGCCCCGGTGTTCCTGGGCCGCAACGGTTCCATCAACACCTTCCCGCAACCGCGCACCCTCGTGCGCTGGCTTCTGGAAAACGACGACCACGACCTGGCCACCCTGAGCACGTGGGACGACATCATGACCGCCGCCAACGCCGGCGAACTCGACGCCGTGGTCCACCCGGACAACGAGTACTCCTTCACCGGCCTGATCGAGGACATCAAGGCGGGCCCGGCCAGCGTGGACACGGAGCAGCTCGGCCGCGCCTACGAGCTGCTCGCCGACTCCGCCGACTGGGCCGGCGACGACGCCGTCAACGAGGTCCTGGCCGGCAACCAGCAGCTGCAGTGGCTGCTCAACTACCTGCTCGACACCGGCGAACAGTCCGAGCCGGTGCCGCCGTACGACGACGAGGCCGACGGCTGGGCGCGGCTGGAGAAGGGCCTCACCGCCCGCTTCACCACCAAGCTCTGACACTCGGGCTCTGACGAACGTCGACGAGGGCCGCCACCCGGATCAACCGGATGGCGGCCCTCGTCGCACCTCCGCCGCAGAAACTGGTCTCTGCTCCGCGGGAACCTAGCCGATGGTCGGCTGCTCGTCCTCGCAGGGGTCGATCTCGCCGTCGCCGTCCTGGTCGGTGAGCTCCAGGTACGGCGGGTAAATCAGCGTGTCCAGAATCCGCTCGCGGGTCGGCAGATCCGCGAAGGCGCTCTCGATGGCGTTGCAGGTCAACTGGAACAGCTCGGTGTAGCCGTAGTCGAAGACCTCGACGAGGATCATCATCTCGCGGGTCATGGTCGTGCCGGACAGCAGGCGGCTTCCGGTGTTGACCGTGCACGTGAAGCCCAGGTCGTCGAGAAGCGGGAACGGGTGATCCGCGATCGCGTCGACGATGCCCGTCTGCACATTGGACGTCGGGCACAGCTCGAGCGGAATGCGCCGGTCGCGGATGTGCCCGGACAGGCGCTGCAGCTCGATGCCGTCCATGCTCGCGGAGAGGTCCTCGAAAACGCGGGGGCCGTGGCCGATGCGGTTGGCGCCGGCGACGACCGCGGCGCGCACGGATTCCAGGCCCGCGCCCTCGCCGGCGTGGATGGTCACCGGCGCAAGGTTGTCGCGCAGCAGGGCGAACGCCTCGGCGTGCCGGCCCGGGGAGTTGCCCTCCTCCGGGCCCGCCAGGTCGAAGGCGACGACGTAGTCGTGGTCGGTGTTGTCGGGCAGGTTGTCCACGAGCAGCTGGGCGACCTCCACCGTGCGGTCGCGGTCGCGCATGGCCGACAGGATCAGGCGCGCGGTGATGTCGTGCCCGGCTTCGCCGGCGGCCCGCTCACCCTGACTCAGGCCCTCGACGACGGCGTCGACGACCTCCTGCATGGACAGGCCCCCGTCGACGTGCAGCTCCGGGGCGATGCGCAGCTCCGCGTAGACCACTCGGTCGCCGGCGAGGTCCTCGACCGCCTCGCGGGCGACGCGGGTCAGGGACTCGGCGGTCTGCGTGACGGCGGTGGTGTGGGCGAAGGCCTCGAGGTGACCGGGCAGGCTGCCCGCGGTGCCGGCCTCCACGAACCAGCGGGCGACCTCCTCCGGATCATCCGAGGGCAGGCCGTCGTAACCCGCCTGCGCGGCGAGCTCGATGAGGGTGGAGGGGCGCATTCCGCCGGTGAGATGATCGTGGAGCACGACCTTCGGCAGATCCGCGACGACATTCGCCTCGACCTGCAGCGGATCGAGGGGCATCTCGGGGGAGTTGTGCATGACTGCTCACCGTATAAAAATTTGCGCCGCTCTTCCATTCCTGCACGGCCGCCGAAAACCTCGGCCCTTTCCGGCACGGGCCGGACGAAAACACCGGCCCCCCGTAAACCGACGGGGTTATCCGGGCAGACTAGCGTGATCGGTCGTGGACACCATGAATTCCCTCCGCGCCATGGGCCGGGTCCCGCGGGGCACGGCCCTCGCGGTCGCCGCGTCGCTGATGCTGGGATCCGCCCCCATCGCCGGGCCGCCCGCCGCGCTCGCGTCGCCGACGGCCGAGCCGATCCCGTTCGCCGCTCCGGACGCCACGTCGGACACGACCGACCCCACGACCTCCGGCGACACCGGACTGCCGGAGACCTCGGAGGAAGAGGAGTCCCCCGGCCCCGCGCCGGGGCGCCGCGACACGGGGAAGTGCCCGTACCGGACCACTCCCCCGCCGGCGGTCGATTCCTCCGAGGTTCCCGCCCCCGGCATGCCCTCCCCGGATCCCCTGCCCGTGCCGGAGACGCCGGCGGGCGGTCCGCGCATGTCCGATTGCGACGTCGTCGCCGCCCGCGGTTTCGACGTTCCCGAGGAGGTGGCGGCGTCGTCGTGGATCGTTTTCGACTCGGGCAACGGCGACGTCATCGCGGCGAAGGACCCGCATGGCCGGTACCGTCCGGCGTCCATCGCGAAGGTGCTGCTGGCGCTCGTCGTCATCGAGGAGTTGCCGTTGGATCGCACGGTCACGGCCCGCCACGAGGACGCCGCGATCGAGGGCTCGCGCGCCGGGATCCTCGAGGGGGTCGAGTACGACGTCGAAAAGCTGCTCCTGGGGCTGCTGATGAGCTCGGGCAACGACGCCGCCTCCGCGCTGTCGGGTGCGTTGGGCGGCCGCGAGGAGACGCTGCGCAAGGTCAACCGGAAGGCCCGCGAGCTTGGCGCGAGCGACACCCGCATCGCCGATTTCACGGGTCTCGACGGACCCGGCCAGGTCACCTCCGCGTTCGACATGGCGCTGTTCTACCGGGCGGCGTTCAACGACCCCACCTACGAGCGGCTCAGCGCGACGGCGTTGACCGAGATGCCGGGCGACGAGGAGGCCGGCATCGAGGGCTTCACCATGTCCAACGACAATCAGCTCATCGCCTCGGGTTTCGAGGGCGCGATGGGCGGCAAGACCGGGTTCACCGACGACGCCCGCCACACGTTCGTGGGTTTCGCCGCCCGCGACGGCCGCCGTCTGGGCACCGTCGTGTTGGACACGACGGTCGAGGAGGGGCACCGGGCCTGGCAGCAGTCCGCGGCACTGTTGGAAGCGGGCTTTGCGACGAAGCGCGGCTCGGCGATCGGCGACTTGGAAGTTCCCGCCGACGGCGACGGCGCCGATGGCCTCGGGCCGGAGGACATGGAGGACGAGGTCCTCGGCGCCCCCGACGACGATGGTGACGGCGGTCCGTCCACCGGTGACGTCGCCATCGTGGCGGGCGTCGCGGGGTTGCTGCTCATCGGCATCGGCACATGGGCGGTGCGCACCCGCCGACGCTGATCCACAGACGACGACGCCGCCCCGATTCGGGGCGGCGTC
>NZ_KV787109.1:0-5541 GCF_001807025.1 Corynebacterium sp. HMSC11E11
CACCCGGATCAACGCACTCTAAATCGTGAAGAACCCGTAAAGCGGAAATCAATTCGAGGCGCTCGCGGTGCGCGGGACCGTAGACGGACGTGGTCTGGTTCTTCTTCGCCCCGGGCGGAAGCAGGCCCTCGCGGATGTAGTACTTGATGGTCGCGGTCGACGTGTCCGTGGCCGCCGCGAGCTCGCCGAGCTTCATCGTGCCGCCCTTTCGATCGGGGATGGCCGCATTGGGCAGTGGCGCTACCTTGCCGATGGTCGGACGCCATGGAACCTGTCACATAGTTAGGCTAGGCTGCCCTTCAAATGTCTGCGTCGGTCCCGTGCGCTTTGCGACGGGACCCATCCTCGAAAGGTGAGTGGTCGATGGCGAAGGGGTTTGAGGCCGTCGTACTCCGTGGCCTGGGCGCCAAGGAACATGCGGTGACCGTGATCGGGAAACGCCGGCTCGCGCCGCACTTCATCCGGGTCACGTGCCGCTCGGAAGGGCTGCTCGATCCGAAGGGGGAAGCGCCGGCGAACTGGCTGCGCCTCTGGTTCCCCGACCCCGACGGCGGCCCGAAGGAGTTCCAGCGCGGCTACACGCTCGTCGATCCCGATCCGGCGACCGGCGAGTTCTCCATCGATTTCGTCATACACGAGCCCGCCGGGCCCGCCTCGCACTGGGCGGTGAACTGCGAGGAAGGCGACCGGATCGTCGCCATGCGCTACGGCGAGCAACCCTTCGCCCTGCCCGAGCCGCCCCCGGCGGGGTACCTGCTGCTCGGGGACCTCGCCGGCTATCCGGCGATCCGCGCCCTGGTCGCCGCCATCCCCGAGGACAGCCCCGTGGTCGTCTACCTGGAGCGGCACAGCCCCGACGACGACCACATCGCCCTGCCCGAGGGCCCGAACATCACCGCGTCCTGGGTCGACGAGCTTCCCGACGGGCAGGCGCTGGTCCAGGCGATCAGCGACGGGGACTGGGCCGGCTGGTACGCCTGGGTGACCGCGGAAACCGCGTCGACCCGGCACGCGAAGACACTGCTGCAGAAGAAATTCGGACTCAACCGAGCGACCTTGCACGCGCATGCCTACTGGGTCCGCGGACGCCAGATGGGCAAGACGCAGACCATCGATTCGGCGGGTCCGGAGGCAACCGAGGCGAAGGGCGCGTCGGCTGCGCCTGCCGCCGCCGACGCGGACGCCGCCTCCGATGTCAACGTCATGGCGGCTGCCTCCGCTGCCTCCGGCGCCTCGGCCACCGCCGGCACCACCGGCGCTTCGTCCAGCGCCTCCACGTCCGCAAGTGCCGGCGCCGTCGGCTCCACCGACGCTCCCGAACCCCGGCAAACCCCCGGCGCCGACGCCGGCAAGGGGGGTGTGCTCCGGCCGCTCAAGCGTCCGCTCATCGCCGCAGGCATCGTCGAGGGAGCGCTGTCCCTGCTGCAGCTGATCCCCTTCATCCTGTTCGCGGAACTGGCCCGGCTGTTCGTCGAAGGGGCACCTGCGGAGGCTTTCGCCAAACCGGCGATCTGGGCGGTGGTCGCGATGGCCGTCTCGGCGGCGGGGACGACGCTGCTGGTGCTGTGGCTTCACTTCCTGGACGCCAACTTCGCCACGGCGCTGCGGCATCGCCTCTTGGCGAAATTCTCCCGGCTGCCGTTGGGCTGGTTCATGCGCGGCCGGGCGGCCGACGTCAAAAAGATTGCCGGCGATGACGTCAGGGCACTGCATTACCTGGTCACCCACGCGGTGCCCGACATCGTCGGCGCCGTCGTCGCGGCGCTGGGCAGCCTGATCTACCTGTTCGCCGTCCAATGGCGATTGGGCCTGGTACTGCTGCTGCCGATCGTCGCCTACATCTACGTCATCAAGGGAATCCAGCGCCGCGACAAGGACAAGGTGCTGCAGAACCAGCGGTACGAGGTGCTGGCGGCGGGCCAGACCCAGGCCTTCATCGGCTCGCGCGGGACCTCCGCGGTCTTCGGGCCGAAAGCGGTCGTCGACCTCGAGGGCACGCTGCGGGAATCCGGTGATTTCATGGCCGATTGGCAGCGCGACACCGGCCCCCGCAAGATCATCGCGGTGATGACGAACCGCCCCACCACGGTGCTGGGCGTGCTTCTAGTGGCGGGATTCGCGATGGTCGTGGCGGGCTGGATGCCGGCGACGGATCTGATCCCCTTCCTCATCCTGGGCACGTCCTTCGGCGGCCGGCTGCTGAACCTCGGGTTGGGCGTGGCCAGTTTGTCGGGCGGACTTGACGCCAAAGCCAGCGTCGAGCTTTTGCTGGCGACGCCGGAGCTCGCGCCCCCGGTGGATCGTCCCGCGCCCCCGGGCCACGTGCGTTTCGACCACGTCGATTTCACCTACGGCGGCGGCCGGAAGGTCATCGACGATCTTTCCCTCACGCTGGAGCCCGGCAGCGTCACCGCGCTGGTGGGCCCCTCGGGGGCGGGCAAGTCGACGGTGGCGGCGTTGCTGGCCCGGCTGTGGGACGTCACCGGCGGTTCCGTGAGCATCGACGGGGTCGACGTGCGCGATCTCACCCAGGAGCAGCTGTATTCCTCGGTGTCGGTGCTGTTGCAGGATGCCCAGCTGGTGCATGCGAGCATCCGCGACAACATCGCGCTGAACCGTCCCGAGGCGACCGACGCCCAGATCCGCGAGGCTGCGGAGGCCGCGGACGTGCACCGGGTCATCGAAGCGCTTCCCGACAGCTACGACACCGTGGTCGAACCGAACCGTCTTTCCGGCGGCGAACGCCAGAGGGTGGCCATCGCCCGCGCGCTGCTGGCGAACACCCCGATCGTCGTGTTGGACGAGGCCACTGCCGCGGCCGACCCGGACTCCGAGGCCGCGATCCACCGTGGGCTCGAACGCCTGCTGGCGGGCAAGACGGTGCTGATGATCGCGCACCGGCTGCACACGATCAAGAATGCCTCGCGGATCCTCGTCCTGGACGAGGGGAAAGTGGTGGAAGAGGGCACGCATTCCCGGCTCGTCGCGGCGGGTGGGGCTTATCGGCGGATGTGGGATGCGCATTGCGGCGCACCCGTGTCCGTCGCCGTTGAATCGGAGGAGAACTGATGTTGCGGGATCTGCACTTCGTCGTCGGGGGAGGTCGTCCCCTGTGGTCCTTCTTCGGCGCGGTTGCCGTGTCGGCACTGCTCCAGGTGGCGGCCGTCGTTACCCTCTACCCGCTGTTGGGCGCGCTGTTCTCGGCGGACCCCGGGGCGGCGTTGCCGTGGCTGGCGCTGTTGCTGCTGTTCGTGGCCTGCAGTTGGGGTGTCGACATCTTCGCCGCCCACAGGGGGCTCGATCTGGGCATCGCCGTCATGCGCGAGATCCACGGCAACGCCCCGGGTGCCGTGCTTTCGTGGCCGGATGCTCGGCTGACTTCCGAAAAGGAAGGTGCCATCCGCGATTTGGTCACCAAGGCCAGCACGGTCACCTCGGCGGTGATCCTGCTGATCGGGCCCGTGATCACCTCGATTGTGTTCATCTTCGGGTTGGGCATCGGGCTGCTGCTCGTCTCTCCCGCGCTTGGCGCGGTGACGTTCCTCGGCGGCATCGCTTGCCTGGGGTCGCTGTGGGCGTCGGCGAAGCTGGAGGACAGGTCCACGGCGGAGTTTGCGGCGGCCAATGCCGGTCTCGATGACAGGCTTTTCGAGTTCGCGCTCGTGCAGCCGACCTTGCGCACCGCGCGCCGGGTGGACGCGAGCACCCGATTGGTTGACCGGGCCATCGCCGAGGCGCGGCGGAAGACCCGCAGGGTCCTGCTTTGGCAGATCCCCGGGCAGCAGGTGTTCACGGTCGTGGTTCAGCTGGTGCTGTTGGCGTTTGGGTTCACGGTGTGGTGGTCCTACGACCGTTCGGCGTTGACCGGAGCCGCGGCTGCCGCGTCGATTGTGGTGTTGCTCCGGGTCGTCGAGCAGGCCAACGTTCAGGCGGGATCGGTGGGGGCCGTCGTCGAGCTGCGGCGCTCCCTGTCCGAAGTGCGCGAGCTGATGGAAGTCGAGCGGGTCCGCGCCGGCGGCCCGGGCGAGGGCCCCGCCACGGTGGAGGTCCGGGGCGTCGATGTCACGTTCCCCGACGGCACGACGGGGCTCGACGGCATCGACGTGGACTTCGCGCCGGGCACGATCACGGCCGTCGTCGGCCCGTCCGGCAGCGGCAAGTCGACGCTGGTGTCGCTGCTGGCCGGGCTGACGGTTCCCGGCGTGGGCACGGTCGACGTTGACGGGAAACCGGCTTCCCCCGGTGACCTGCGCGGCCGCGCCGCGATGGTGTTCCAGCGCACCGTCCTGCACACGGGGTCGATTCGCGACAACCTGCTCGCCGTGAACCCGGATCTGACGCAGCCGGAATTGGATGCGATCGCCGTCAATTGCGGCCTGGCCGAGGCGATCGAGCGCTTGCCCGATGGCTGGGACACTCCCGTCGGCGAGCTGGGCAATCGGCTGTCCGGGGGCGAGCGGCAGCGGCTGGGCCTGGCCCGCGCCCTCGCCAAGCCGGCATCGATCCTGCTTGTCGACGAAGGCACCTCGGCCCTGGACGGGCGCAATGAGCGGACGGTGACCGATGCCCTGTCTGGGCTGCGCGGCTCGTACACGACCGTGGTCGTCGCCCACCGCCCCGCGATGGTGGAGATCGCCGATCGCGTCATCGTCATGGAATCGGGGCGGGTGGTGGAAGCTGGCCCCATCGATGAGTTGGAGAAGGCCGATGGGCCCTTCGCCCGCATCGCGGAGCAGTGGCGGGAAGCGGCGACGTGGGGGATCGGCGAGGCGCAGAGCGTCAGCGGATAGCGGTCCCGGGCCCCGCCGGTGGCGGTCCAGGGCGCCGGCATGAGCCGGCGGGTGGTGGGCCGGGCCCCGGGGCCGGTGGCCGACCCGGGTGTCGGCCGTTTGCGTGGCGACGGGACGTCGTAAAGCGTCGGGGATGGCACGCCCCCGCATGGCCTGTGCGCGTCGACGATTGCCACCGTCAGCTTCGGCGTACTTGGGCATCGTGCGCGGGAACCGGCGGGCGTACGCGGGCAACATGATCGGCTCGTACGTCGACAAGTTGATCGGATTCGGGTTCGCCGCGCCGAGAAACACCTCCGCCCTCAGTTGCGCGGCAAACGGCGAAGCCGCGATCGGCCCTGATGCCAGTTGCTTCGATCCCAAAGCTGGATGGGCTCGTTGCGCGCCGGGTACCGGAGCGCCGGGTCGACGACTTCGTCGACGTCGTCGAACTCGGCGGCCGACTCGATCATCTCGGCGAAAACGAAGCCCGCCAGATCCGGGGCCAGGCGCAGGTCTTCGGAATCGCCGTCGGACGAAGATCCCGAACTCGGCGAAACGGTCGGCAGCCTCGGAGAGGACCAGATACTCCTCGGGCCACGGCGCGAGTCTCCTCGGCGCTCTCACGTCCCGACTGCGCAACCGCCGCTGAACGCGATCAATGAGGGCCACTCGGGTATGGTGCGCCGATGAACGGGGGAGGTGCGGGGGCACATCCAAGTTTCAGTGAAGGAGTAATCGGCCATGAGCTTCAACGTGTACCTTTCCGGCG
>NZ_KV787110.1:0-7912 GCF_001807025.1 Corynebacterium sp. HMSC11E11
CGTGAATCGAATAGGAGGCGCGTGAGATCAGCTGGGCCCGGTGCGTCCGGGTCGCCGCCCGGTCCGCCAGCTCCAGGTAGTGGGCGGCGGCGCCGGCATGGTCGCCGCGGTGTCGGGCGGCCAGCCCGGTGCCCGCCGCGGCCTCGGTCAGCATCGAACGGTGGATGGCGTCGGCGTGTTCGGTGGCCAACTCCAGGTAGTCGTCGGCCGCCGCGGACAGGGCCCCGGCGTCGTCGCGCAGCGCGGCGATGGCCAGTTTCGCCTCCTGCAGCCGCGCCATCTGATCCGGCTGGTCGGCGACGAGCGCGGCGGCCCGGGCGACGGTGCGTTCGGCGGCGGTGGCGTCACCGACGGCGGCTTCCGCCCCGGCGAGGCTGACCAGGGCGGGGCCGAGCAGGTCGCGTCGTTTGCGGGCGGCGCGCACGGCCTGGCGGTAGGCGGCGACGGCGGTGTGCGGGTCGTTGCGGTCGCGCGCCAGGTCGCCGGTGATGAACAACAGGTGGATTTCCCGGTCCTCCGGGTCGGTCGTGTGCCCGGCGATGGCCAGCAGCTCTGCGTGTTCGGCGTCGACCGCGTCGCGTTCGTCGAGGTGGTGCAGCACCGCCAGCCGGGCGGAGCGCAGGGAAAATTCGACGTCGCCGAAGGATTCGCGCGGCAACCCCGAGCGGATGCGATGGCGTTCGAAATGGTCGAGAGCCGAGTCGAGGTGGGCGAGTGCCCCGCGGCCATCACCGGCGAGCATCGCCACGTGGCCGTCGAACAGTCCCAGGCGCATCCGCGCGTCGTCGCGCACCGACGGGTCCGCCGCCGGGTCCGCGTCGAAGGCGTCGGCCATAGCGCGGGCGTCGTCCAGGAGCTCGCGCCACCCGGGTTCACCGCGTTCGAGCAGGGCTTCCGCCCGCGTCAGCAGTGCCCGCAGGCGATGGTGAGCGTCTATTGTGGTCACGGAGGAAACGATCCCATGGAAAGGGCGCGCAAGGTGGTCGACGTCGCCGTCGGGGGGAGACCCCGGACGCTCGTGCTGGCGGAGTGCTGGTCGCGGGCGGCCATCGACGCGCCGGCGTTGTGCAACAAGGCGGGCCAGCCGGTGGCGCGGGCGGTGAAGTGCCTCATCGATCCGTTGATCATCCGGCCCCGGTTGCGCCCGCATTTGGCGGCCCCGCTTCTCGACGACGCGGCCGCCGCGGATCTCACCGCGTTGCTCGCGGACAATCGAGTCCGGCTTTCCGACGCGTCGGCGTGGTTTCTGGAGCTGCGGCGGGCCCGCAGGCGCCGGGGCATCACGGAGGGAAACGCCCAGGAGCTGTACTTTCCCCGGGCCCATGAGTTGGCGGTGATGCGCGGCGCGCCGGGCGACCTCGATGCCGGGGAGGTCGCCGCCGAGTGCGATGCGGTGCTGTCCGAGATTCATTCCGCCGAGGTCACCGCCGCCGACATCGCGGCGCATCTGGCGGCGCCGGGGGTCGCCGACGCGATTGCCGGGCAGCTCGCCGACGAGTGGACGACCGGTGGCGGGCAGCCCGGTGGCGGGGAGACCGGCGCCGATGGGGCGGGGAAGGGAGAGTGCCCGGACGACCCCGATTTCGCCGTCCTCGCCGACGAGACGTGGATGCTTCTCGACGAAGCGGAATCCGCGGCTCCGTCGTGGGACGCGCTGGTGGAGTCGGGGGCGTGCGCGGAGGCGGGGCTGGCCCTGCGGTCGCGGGGCGGGGTGGTCGCCGATTTCCTGGCCGCCTTCGAGTCCCCGGAATCCGACGTGGCGTTGTCGGTCTCGGATCCGTCGGCTCCGCCGCCGCTGGTCGGCGATGGCGGGCGGGTTCTGGATCGTTCGGTGGATTCGCGGTGCCGGTCGGCGCTGCGGCGCATCCGGGAGCATGGCGATGTCGGCGACATCGGCGGCTGGGGGTGCGACGATGGCGGCGACGGCGTGGCGGATTTCGTCGCCGACGAGGTCGCCCGGGTACTCGCGCCGTTCGGCCTTTCGGGGGAGGGCGCGCACATCACGTTCCTCACCGGCATCGCGGTGGCCGCCGGTCTGCAGCCGCTCAACCGCGGGCTGCCCGAGGGGCCGCGCCTGATCCGCGAGTTGCAGGCCCGGCTGCGCAAGGAGGCGTACATCATGCACGTGCGCCGGTTGCTGGTGCAGGGCGGCGCCGTCGATGCGCGTCAGGAGCGGGTGGTCGCGCAGCTCGCCGAGTTCCACGAGCCGTACCTCAACCGCCTGTGGCCGCGGCTTCACGGTCTCGATGTGCTGGGGCGCGAACCCGTCGACGCCGACGAGACCCGCGAGCTGTTGTCCGGGGTGACGCGATCGGTGGTCTACGACCATCGTCAGCTCATCCGCACGGCGTTGGAGGCCGCGGCATGACCGATCGACTCGAGTTCTCCCACGTCGAGGCGCTGCACGTCCTCGGCGAGCCGGTGGCCGGCCCGCCGCCGCTGGTCCAGGCGGTTCAGGCGCGTGGGGCGGTTCTGGAGTGGCAGGTCGGCGGACCTTGCTTTCCGACGCTGACCATCACCGATCCGGCCGAGTGCGACTGGTTGTGGCGGTTGATCGGCGAACGCGGGCATGCCGCCGTCATCGCCCATGCGGCGGGCCCGGCGAAGTTGGCGGAGGGCGCTGCGGCGGTGGCCGTCGACGTGGAGTGGGACGGCGAATTGCTCGCCGATCTGCGGCGCATGGCCCATGGCCACTGGCTGCGGGCGTGGTGGCCGGCCAGCCCCATCGACGGCGTCGCCGCGCTCGACGGGGTGTTGCTGCACGCCGAGTTGGCGCTGTCGGCTGCGGACCTCGACGACGTGCTCGCCGACGGCGCCGATGCCGTCGACGGCCCGGAGCTCGCCGGTCTGCGCGCGCATGCCGAGGGGCTGCGCCAGCGGGCCGGCTCCCTCGACCCGGAGGTCCGCGAGGTGGCGCATGCGGCCCTCGAGCTCATGGAGGAACCCGCACCCGAGCGCAGCGGCATGTGGCGCGACGACTACGCGCTCGTCGCCGGTGGTCGCCGCGACGCCGACGACGACGCCATCGCCGCCGGGACGGCCTCCCATGAGTGGCGGGGCGTTCCGGCCGGGACGCTGGACTCGTCGGAAAGCGCGGTGTCCTGGACCCTGGACGCAGCCGAAACGGTGGAGCTCACCGTGCGCGCCGCATTGGTCGGCGGCGCCGATGCGACGGGCATCGCCGTACACGCGACCGTCGGCGACGTGGACGTGGCCGGACGACTCGACGCCGATGGCGTGGCGGTGCTGACCGTCGACATGGACGCCGCCGACGCCTGGGCGCTCGACGCCAACGACGTCGACGTGCGCGTCGGTGCAGTCGACCCGGCCGGCGATGGGGCCGAAACCCCCGACGTGCGCGACCGGGTACGCGACTTCGCGGCCACCCGCCTGGAACTCGCGCGCGGCACCGCAGAGGCGGCCGAATCGGGTGCGGCGTTCGTCGTCGAAAAGCTCGCGGCGCGCCTGTCGAGGTAAAGGCGAACCCCTCCGACCAGGTCTTTTGTAAACCGGGGACGTGCTTTTCGTGATCGGTAGGCCCCAGGGGCGACATACCTTCAGGTCACCGGCAACGCCACAGAGGCGCCGGGGAAGACACCGGAAGACCACGAAGTCTCCGGCAGACCTGAGGAGAAGAACAATGTCCCGCTCGTTCATCAAGTACGCCGCTTCCGCCGCCACCGTCCTGGCCCTGGGCACCGGCCTCGTCGCCTGCACCGGAGGCGGAGACGCCGCCGAGAAGGCACAGGGCATCGACGCCTCCGGCAACGCCGAATGGAGCGTCACCGTCGACGGCGAAGCCCTCGAGATCACCGACGCCGCAGTCGTCTGCGCCGAGGAGGGCGGCAAGATGAACATCGCCATCGGCTCGCAGAACACCGCCGAGGCCAGCGGCGTCTCCGCGGTGTTCGACTCCGAGAGCCTCACCGTCGAAGCCGTCGGCCTGGGCTCCTTGGAGTCCGGCGAGGCCCTGGCCTACGCGCCGGGCGTGCCGGGCAACGAGGCCACCGCCACCAAGGACGGCGACACGTACGAGATCACCGGCACCGTCACCGCCGCCGACATCAACGACCCCATGGCCGGCCCGACCGAGAAGTCCTTCGAGATGAAGGTCACCTGCCCGTAACCGACGGCGCGACCCCACCGCCCGCGAGCCCGTGCTCGGCGGGCGTCGCGCGTTTAAGGTGGCCACATGCACAGGCTCACGTTCGCCGAGGCCGTCAACGGCTACGTCGGCTGGCACGTCGAGGGCGGAAACCAGGTCGTCCCGCACCCGGACCCCGTGGAGGCGGGGGCGCGGGGCATCGCCGTTCCGGGCCACCCCGGGGCGGTGCGGTTGCGGGCGGAATTCCTCGGACTCGTCCGCGACTCCTTCGACCGGTCGCTGCCGGACCCGGTGGGCGACGAGTCGGAGGAACAGGCGGTGCGGCGGACGCTGCGCGACGGGGCGTTTCGTTCGCCGGGAGACACCGCGACGTATTTCTCCCAGCTCGCGGACGTGTTGCTGCCGCCGGAGCTGCCCGCGCGTCTGGCCGGCCACGACCGCCTGGTCATCGAACCGAGCCCGTCGCTGGCGCGGGTGCCGTGGTCGGCGCTGCGGGTGGGGCCGGAGCGACGGATGCTCGGCGAGCTCATCGACGTGGTCGTCGGCGTGCCGGCGTCGATCACCGTGCAGGCGCGTGCGCCCCATGACGGGGACGGCAGCATCATCGCACTCGATCCGGCGGCGCCGGGCATGCGGCCGGTTCTCGGGCCGGGCGCGGGGGACGGGTCCGCATTGGGGGAGCCGGGGCTGCGGTTGGACGCGGATTGGCTTTACGACGCCTGCGCCACCGCCGAATCATTTCTTTTCGTCGGCCACGTCTCGGCGGCGGGAGCGGAAAAGGCGTCGGGCGAGTCGACGACGATGCACCTGACCACGCCCGTCAGCGCCGGCGATCTGCTGCGCGCGGGATGGCGGGCGCCGAGGCGCGTCGGACTGATCGGCTGCGGCGCCGGCACGGATCTGCGCCATCCCGAACCGTTCGGCCTGGCCATGACGGCGGTGTCCTGCGGCGCGGAGTTGGTCGCGGCGAGCACGTGGACGCTGCCGACGACGGCGGCGTTGGCGGCATTCGTCGAAGAGTACGAAACCCCGGGCGCGGGCGTGGACGTCGGCGGTGACTCGGAAAAGCGCATGGGTGGTGACCTCGGCGGCCGGAACCCCCTGATGGAATTCGCCGTCGCCGTGGCGGAAGCGTTCGCCGATTCCGATCCGGTCCGGCACCTGTTGGATTGGCAGGTCGAGCGGGCCCGCGCCTGGGACGCCGGCGGGCATCCGGCGGACAATCCTGCGATCTGGGCGTCGTTGGCGCTGTTCCTCCGCGACCCGGCGCCGCGCTGAGGGCATGAAAAAGCGGGCGCCGACATGGCGCCCGCTTCTCGATCGGGATGCACGTCCACGCCTGCGCGCACGTGCACCGGCCGATTACATGTACTTGGCGGAGAACTGGCCGTCCTCGTCCTGGGTCCACTGGATGGTGCCGTTGGTGAACGGCTGCTCCCAGCCGCTCTCGATCTCCTTCTCGCCGTCGGTGGGCAGGCCGACCTCGTTGTCCAGGGCACCGTCGGCGTTCCAGGTCTCGCCGATCTTGCCGACGATCGGGTGGGTGCCGCCATCGGGGGAGGAGACGACCCAGCCGTTGTCGAACTCGGCGAGGACGTTGTCGCCGACCTTCTCGGCGGACTTGAACGCGCCCAGGTTCGCGGCCTCGGCGGCCTCGGTGACCTCGCCGGGCAGGTCGGCCTCGGCGACGTCCTCGGAGGCGGCGTCATCGGCGGCGCCCTCATCATCCATGCCCTCGGAGCCCTCGCCCTCGGCGGCGGTCGACTCGCCCGAGTCCTGGCCGGCGGTGGCGTCGTTGACGGCCGACTCGACGGCGTCGGTGGCCTTGTTCGCGTTGTCCTTGGCCTCGTCGGTCGAGCACGCAGCCGCGCCGAGCAGCAGGGTGGCGCCGAAAATCGCGGCGGAAGTGCGGGTGATGGAGGTCTTGCGCATGTCGTTCTCCTGGTCTTGTCGTGGGTGAGGTTCGTAAATTGTCCGGGAGCTTCTCCGCTTTGCGACGGCCACCGGAAAAACGGTGCGCCGCAGGGGCTGCAGAATTGCTCCTCAACCCAGGGTGTACGAGATGCACCATCGGCGCAAGCCATTGTTCCCGGATGGACGCACGATCGTTACCCGTTCGTGTCTCGAGTTCCCCGACCGATACGTCGTCAAGCAACGGCAATCCACGTCACCCCGACGGGGGAATCCACCGACGTCATGGGATGATGGGCAAGGTGCCGGACCACGCCAGCACAAACCTATTTTCCGAAGGAGTCCCGGACGTGTCGAAGGTGAAGTTCTACAGGGGCCAGCAGCTGCCCCTCGAGATGCACAAGGTGCGCATCATCCAGAAGCTGACGCTGCTGCCGATCGAACAGCGGCGCGAGGCGCTGGAAACCGCCGGGTTCAACACCTTCCTGCTGCAAAACGCCGACGTGTTCCTGGACATGCTCACCGACTCCGGCGTCAACGCCATGTCGCAGGACCAGCAGGCCGCGATGCTCATGGCCGACGACGCCTACGCCGGCTCCGCCACCTACACGCGCCTGCACGACAAACTCGTCGAAATCTTCGGCATGGAGTACTTCCTTCCCGCCCACCAGGGCCGGGCCGCGGAGAACATCATCAGCCAGACGATGATCCGCCCGGGCACCCTCATCCCGATGAACTACCACTTCACCACCACCAAGCAGCACATCACCGTCAACGGCGGCGAAGTCGTGGAGCTCATCCGCCCAGAGGGCCTCGAGGTCACCTCCGACCACCCGTTCAAGGGCAACTTCGACGTCGAGGCGCTGCGCGACCTCATCGCCGAACGCGGCGCCGAGGCGATCAGCCACGTGCGCATGGAAGCCGGCACCAACCTCATCGGCGGCCAGCCGTTCTCTCTGGAAAACCTCCGCGAAGTGTCCGAAACCTGCCGCCAGCATTCCCTGCCGCTGGTCCTCGACGCGTCGCTGCTGGCCGACAACCTGCACTTCATCAAGACCCGCGAAGAGGCGTGCAAGGACATGTCGATCCGCGAGATCACCCGGGCCATGGCCGACCTCGTCGACGTGCTGTACTTCTCCGCCCGCAAGCTCGGCTTCGGCCGGGGCGGCGGCATCTGCATCCGCGACGAGGAAACGTACAAGAAGATGCGCGGATACGTCCCCATGTTCGAGGGCTTCCTCACCTACGGCGGCATGTCCGTCCGCGAAATGGAGGCCATCACCGTCGGCCTGGACGAGACCATGGACGAGGACATGATCAACCAGGGCCCGCAGTTCATCGAGTTCATGGTTTCCGAACTCGACCGCCGCAACATCCCGGTGATCACCCCCGCCGGCGGCCTGGGCGCCCACGTCGACGCGATGCGGTTCGTCGACCACATCCCGCAGGAGCAGTACCCGGCCGGCGCGCTGGCCGCCGCCCTGTACCTGGTCTCCGGCGTGCGCGGCATGGAACGCGGCACCATGTCGGAGCAGCGCGACGCCGAAGGCAACGAGCCGCTGGCCGACATGGAGCTGGTCCGCCTGGCCATGCCCCGCCGCGTGTTCACCCTGTCGCAGGTCAACTACGTCATCGACCGCCTCGACTGGCTGTACCAGAACCGCCGCATGATCGGCGGCATGGAATGGGAGGAGGAGCCGGAGATCCTGCGCTTCTTCTACGGCCGCATGCGCCCGAAGCAGGACTGGGTGACGCCGCTGATGGCGAAGTTCCGCGAGGACTTCGGCGACTCGCTGTAGGGGGCGACTCACCGTAGGGCGGGCGGGAGAGAAAATTCCGCGTGCCCCGGTGCGTGGGAGCGGGGGGGGGGTGTCCCTATGTTTTTGTCAAGTGCCA
>NZ_KV787111.1:0-4010 GCF_001807025.1 Corynebacterium sp. HMSC11E11
GGCCCGTCGCAGTTGCTTTGCGACGGGCCGGCCCTTTCGTCGTCGACCGTTACCGGCGGACCACGGCGGCATCGGCCATGCGGTCGTGCCAGGCGCGGCCCTGCGGGTCACCGCTGATGGATACGCCGACGAGAATCGGGACGATGATGCCGACCGCCGGGATGAGGCCGCCGAGGTTCCAGAGGTTGCGCATGAAGGAACGGCCGAAGGTGAGGTTTCCGCCGGTGTGGACGTCGATGACCTTCCAGCCGAGCAGCTTCTTGCCCGGCGTCGCGCCCCAGGAGCTCTCGCAGATTGCGTAGTACAGCGGCTTGCCGATGAGGGTGAAGGCTCCCAGCAACGCCCACCCGAGGAACGGGATCGCGGCGAGGATGAGGAGCGGAATGAACATGAGGACGATGAAAATGATCGCGTCCAGGATCTGCCCGCCCCACCGCGGCAGGGCGGACACGCCCGCACCCGACACCGGGAGGGTCTTCTCGCCGATCGGCACGCCGCCGTGGCCCGCCGCGCCGTAGGCCTGCATCGGCTGCTGTGCGTACGGCTGGATCTGGCCGTAACCCTGCTGCGGGTAGCCCTGTTGAGCCGGCTGGCCGTAACCCTGCTGGCCATACCCGCCCTGGCCATAGCCCTGCTGGCCGTAACCCTGCTGCCCGTAGCCGGCCTGACCGTATGGATTGGCCGCTCCCTGGCCGTACCCCGCCTGACCGTAGGGATCGTTGCCGCCCTGGGGGCCGAAGGGGTTGTCGTACGGGTTGGTCATGACGATCAGCTCCTCGAATCGTTTTGGACACGCAAAGCCTAGCGCCGAGCGCGGAAAAGTCGCGCCTCGGGGGCCGTCCGCTCGTTCGAAACCTCCCCCGAAAGAACGACTCCCCGCCGACTCCGGGCCTACATCGGGGCGATTTCGCGCTTCTTGCGCGCCTGCGGCATCTGCTTGTCGCGAAGCTGGTCGAGCGCACGACGCAACTGCACACGCGTGTCCGAAGGCAGGATCATCGCGTCGACGTAGCCGCGCTCCGCCGCGACGTACGGGCTGGTCATGTTCTCGTTGTAGAAGTCCATGAACATCTTCTTCATCGCCGGCTGCTGGTCCTCGGGGACCTCGGCGAGCTGGCGGCCCTGGATCATCACCACGGCGGCTTCGGCGCCCATCACGGCGATCTGCGCCGTCGGCCACGCGAAGTTCAGGTCGCCGCCCAGGTTCTTCGAACCCATCACCGCGTACGCGCCGCCGAAGGCCTTGCGCACGATGACGGTCACCTTCGGCACGGTCGCCTGCGCGAGCGCGAAACCGAGCTTGGCGCCGCGGTGGATGATGCCCGACTTCTCCTGCTGCACGCCCGGCAGGTAGCCCGGGGTGTCGACGACGTAGACGATCGGGATGTCGTAGGCGTCGCAGATGTTGGAAAACCGCGACCCCTTGTCCGAGCAGTCCGCGTCGAGGCAACCGGCCAGGTGCATCGGCTGGTTGGCCAGCACGCCGACGGTCCGGCCGTCGACGCGGGCGAAGCCGGTGATCAGGTTCGGGGCGTAGTCCGGCTGGACCTCGATGAAGTCCTCGTCGTCGAAGATCCTGGTCAGGACCTCCATCATGTCGTAACCGGCGTTGGGGTCGTCGGGGATGATGGTGTCCAGCGACCGGTCGCGGTCGGTGATCTCGTCGGACGGCGCCCAGTACGGCGGCAGCGGCTCGTGGACGGAGCTGGGCAGGCGGTCCAGCAGGTCGTGGACGTAGTTGAAGGCGTCTTCCTCGTCGTCGGCGACGTAAGAGACGTTGCCGTTGCGGGCCTGCTGCTCGGCGCCGCCGAGCTCGGCGGAGCTGATGTCCTCGCCGGTGACCGAGCGGATGACCTCGGGGCCGGTGATGAACATCTCGGTGCGGTCCTTCACCGCCACCAGGAAGTCCGTGGTCACGGGCGCGTAGACGGCGCCGCCGGCGCACTTGCCCAGCAAAATGGAGATCTGCGGCGACTGCCCGGACAGGGGCAACTGGCGGCGCGAGATCTCGGAGTACATGGCCAGCGACGTCACGGCGTCCTGGATGCGGGCGCCGCCGGAATCGTTGATGCCGATGACCGGGCAGCCGACCTTGGTGGCCAGGTCCATGAGGTCGCAGACCTTCTTGCCGAAGGTGACGCCGACCGAACCGCCGTAGACCGACTTGTCGTGCGCGTACACCGCCACCGGTCGGCCGCCGATGCGGGCGGTGCCGGTGACCACGCCATCGCCGTAGGGGGCGTCTTCTTCGCCGGGGGTGCGGCCGAGCTGACCGGTCTCCACGAACGACCCCGCGTCGACCAGGCGGGCGATGCGCTGGCGGGGCGTGGTCAGCCCCGCCGCGTCACGGCGTGCCTTGGCCCGCTCGCTGCCCGGATCCTGTGCCTGCTTGAGGCGCTCCTTCAGGTCCGCGAGCTTTTCGGCGGTGGTGTTGAGAGTCAATTCGATTACTGTCCGTTCCGGGATTCGGTGTCCAGGTCGTCGAGCCGGTCCCCCAGCCAGGAACCGACCTTGGAGATTTCCGGTTCATCGACGATGGCGAGGTGATCGCCGCACAGGTGCACGATCTCCAAATCGTCGACGATAGCCGACCATCCGCCATCCTCATCAATCGTCGCGTAGCGCGGCTCGAGTTCGATGGCGCCGTCGTGCATCCGCTCGGCGCGGAAAAGTACGACGGGCACGTCGACCTCGGCCCAGCGGGTCATGTCCAGCTGATCGAGGATGCGGTTGTCCACGAAGGACGCGCGCTGGTGCTCGAGGACGCCGCCGGACAGCCCGTGCTGGGTGGAGTCGGCGGTGGCGAGGAACTGCTCCAGCATGGTCAGCAGCCCTTCCTCGCCCTGCTGGTCGAGCAGGTCGTGGGGCACCGGGATGTCCAGGCCGTAGGTCCGCTTGGCGAAGTCGGCGTAGCGATCCCAGCGGGCGTGCATCTCCTCGGGGGTGTCGGGCACCTTCTCGGAGGGCTGGACGGTGTCGAGCAGCACGATCTGCGCGACGTCGATGCCGGAGTCGCGCAGCTGGTGGGCGACTTCGTAGGCCAGGGCGCCGCCGAAGCTCCAGCCGCCCAGGATCACCGGCCTGCCGTCGGCGCGGTCCCGGATGTCGTCCAGGTAGGCGGCGGCGCGGTCGGTGAGCTCGCCCTCGCGGCGTTCGACGCCGTAGACGGGGACGTCGGCGGGCAGTCGGCGGGCCAGGGGCTGGTATACGGCGGAGGATCCGCCGGCCGGGTGGAAGAGGAACACGGCGGGCTTCGTCGACCCTTCGGGGCGTTCGCGCAGCACGCGGATGTTGCCCTCGACCTCGACTTCGAGGTGGGGGCGCAGCGTTTCGGCCAGATCCGCGATCGTGTCGGCGGCGCGGACGTCGTCTGCGGTGATGTCGGCGCCCGCCCGCTCCGACAGGCGTGCGGCGAGGGCGTCGACGGTGGCGTCGTCAAGCGCGGGCAGTTCGTCGGTGACGCCGCCGGCGGTCGTGCCGACCACGGTGGCCCAGGTGCCGAACGCCATGCGCTCCGAGGCGTCGCGCGGCGGCACGTTGATGCCTTGCTTTGCGACGCCCGCCTCCCGGCCGGACGTCGACTCGGCGCCCGCGGCCGGGGCCTCCTCGGCGCCAGCGGCGTCGGAGTCGTCGGAGGCATCGTGGGCCTCGGCGACAAGTTTCTCGACCAGGGCGATGACGTCGGCGACCGACGCGTCGCGAAGCGCCTGCACCTGCAGCGGCGGGATGGAGAAATCGTGCTCCACGCGGTTCTTGATGCGCATGCCCATCAGCGAATCCAGGCCGAGGTCGATGAGCGGCAGCTCCAGCGGCAGATCGTCGACGTCGTAGCCCATCGCTTCGCCGACGATGACGCGCAGATGCGTCTCCACCGGCACACCGGACTCCGGAGACCAGCCGGGCTCCCCGTCCGTTCCCGCCGCGCCCGCGGCGGTGGGCATGCCCGGGGCGGCCGGGGTGCGGTTGACCGCGCCGAAACCGGCGGGCGCGCCCGCGGCGGTCGACTCGGC
>NZ_KV787112.1:0-7746 GCF_001807025.1 Corynebacterium sp. HMSC11E11
CGCCGCCCCTCATCGGGGGCGGCGGCGGTTCGTCGTTCCGGATCGGCGACCCGGGAGCCACGCCGTTACCCGGGAGCCACGCCGTGCACGGTCACCGACGGGAACCGGGTTTTCCGGCTATCCGCGGATGACGGCGGTGCCGGTGGCGCGGTCGTGCATGCCGCGCAGGTCGGAGTCCTGGATGGCCGGCGGCAGGAGCAGCAGCGTCAGGAACGTGCGCACGAACGCGCGCCACAGTCCGACGCGTTCGCCGGGGACGTCGACGCGGGCGACGCCCATGCGCAGGATCCCCTGGCCCGGGGTGCGGCCGAACAGCCACACCGACACGGTGCCGACGATGAGGAAGATCAGCGCCGTCCACGTCGCGGTGAACGACTGCCACGCGATGAACGGGTCGCCGAACTGTTCGATCTGCTCCTGGCTGGGGCCCGCGAAGGGGTACACCAGCGAGGTGAGGAACATGCAGAAAAACCAGTCGAGCAGGATGCCGCCCACGCGGCGCAGCAGCGACGCCTGCGACCCCTCCCCCGATTGCGCCAGCCCGAGGTTTTGCCCGGGGTATTCGGAGAGGTTGTCGGGGTCGTCGAACTGCCCGGGGACCTGGGGTCCTTCGAGCCAATTGCTCTTTTCGGCCATGGGTTCACAGTGTAGCGGCCCGCGGCTTTGCGACGAATCCAGGTCGACTCGTCGTAAAGCGACGGCAACCCGGGCCACCGAAACGGCGTGCCCCGACCGCGGCCCGGACCCACGCGAATCGTGTGGCGCGCGTTACGTCAGACGGGTGCAAAAGACCAGGGTCCTTTTCGATAAAGTGGACTTCGTCATCCGTCACGTTAGGAGTCGCACATGAACTTCACCTCCCCCGCCGAGGTCGTCAAGTACATCGAGGAGGAGGGCATCGAGTTCGTCGACGTCCGCTTCACCGACGTTCCCGGCACCGAGCAGCACTTCACCATCCCGGCGTCCGCCTTCGACGAGGACGCCATCGCCGAGGGACTGGCGTTCGACGGTTCGTCCATCCGGGGATTCACCACGATCGACGAGTCCGACATGACCCTGCTGCCGGACCTGAAGACCGCGCGACTCGACCCGTTCCGCACCGCGAAGACCCTCAACATCCAGTTCTTCGTCAACGACCCGTTCACCCTGGAGCCGTTCTCCCGCGACCCGCGCAACATCGCACGCAAGGCCGAGGAGTACATGGAGTCCACCGGCATCGCCGACACCTGCTTCGTCGGCGCCGAAGCCGAGTTCTACCTTTTCGACTCCGTGAAGTTCCGCGTCGACGCCCACGCCGGCTTCTACGAGGTCGACTCCGTCGAGGGCTGGTGGAACCGCGGCAACGACGAAAACCCCGACGGCTCGCCGAACCTGGGCTACAAGACCCGCATGAAGGGCGGTTACTTCCCCGTCGCCCCGTACGACCACTACCAGGATCTGCGCGACGAAATGTGCAACCTGCTGCGCGACATCGGCTTCGAGATGGAACGCCAGCACCACGAGGTCGGCACCGGCGGCCAGCAGGAGATCAACTACAAGTTCAACTCCCTGCTGCACGCGGCCGATGATCTGCAGACGTTCAAGTACGTCATCAAGAACGCCGCGTGGCGCGCCGGCAAGTCGGCGACGTTCATGCCGAAGCCGCTGGCCGACGACAACGGTTCGGGCATGCACGCCCACCTGTCGCTGTGGAAGGACGGCGAGCCGCTGTTCTACGACGAGGCCGGCTACGGCGGCCTGTCCGACACGGCGCGCTACTTCATCGGCGGCATCCTGGAGCACGCCGGCGCGGTGCTGGCGTTCACCAACCCGACCCTGAACTCGTACCACCGCCTGGTGAAGGGCTTCGAGGCGCCGATCAACCTGGTGTACTCGCAGCGCAACCGTTCGGCGGCGGTGCGCATCCCGATCACCGGCTCGAACCCGAAGGCCAAGCGCGTGGAGTTCCGTGCGCCGGACCCGTCGGGCAACCCGTACCTGGGCTTCGCCGCGATGCTGATGGCCGGCTTGGACGGCATCAAGAACCGCATCGAGCCGCACGCGCCGGTGGACAAGGACCTCTACGAGCTGCCGCCGGAGGAGGCCGCGGACATCCCGCAGGCGCCGACGTCGCTGGAGGCGTCCCTGGCCGCCCTGCGCGACGACCACGAGTTCCTCCTCGAGGGCGACGTGTTCACCGAGGACCTGATCCAGACGTACATCGACTACAAGTACGCCAACGAGATCGAGCCGGTCCGCCTGCGCCCCACGCCGCAGGAGTTCGAGATGTACTACGACTGCTAGACCGGTCCCGCGGTTCACGGTCCCGCCGCAGTGGTGACCCGGTGATTTTCCGCTTCTTCGCTTTGCGACGATCGCCGCCCGTGCTCCACCGGGGAGCGCGGGCGGCTTTCGTCGTCAAGCGGCACCGTCGGATCTATGCTCGGAGACGAGAGCCGACGTTGACGGGGTGATTCCTTTGAAGACCATGCAACGCCTCACCGAGGCGTACCGGGGCGCCCGCGTCGAACCCATCGACGAGACGACGCGGTACGTCATCATGAGCGACTGCCACCGCGGCGACGGGTCGAAGTCGGACGAATTCCTGAAGAACAAGAACTCCTATACCGCCGCCCTCGACCACTACTGGCGGGAGGGCTTCACCTACGTCGAAGCCGGCGACGGCGACGAACTGTGGGAATACGACTACAAGCACATCATCCGCGCCAACCGAGCCGTGTGGGAACGCCACCTCGAATTCCACCGCGCCGGCCGGATGATCCGCATGTGGGGCAACCACGACGTCGAGCTGCAGGACCCCGACTACGTGCGCGAGAACCTCTGGACCGCCGAGCATCCCGGCACCGGCGAGGTCGGGCCGTTTTTCGACGGGCTCGACCCCATCGAGGCCGTCGTGTTCCGCAGGGCCGAGACCGGGCAGGAAATCCTCCTCGTCCACGGCCACCAGGGCGACCTGCCCAATGATCAGGCCTGGCGATTCAACCGCTTTTGGCTGCGCGTGTTCTGGAAATACATGCACAGGCTCGGCTTTCACAGCCCGACCAGCCCGGTGGCCAACTCGTACAAGCGGCACAAGGTGGAACGCAATTACGTCAAGTGGATCCGCAAGAACCGCACGGCCCTGATCTGCGGGCACACGCACCGGGAGAAGTTCCCCGCCGGCGGCGACATGCCGTACTTCAACGCCGGCAGCTGCGTCTACCCGTCTCACATCACCGCACTGGAAATCGTCGGCGCCACCGTGGCGTTGGTGCGGTGGCGCGTCGACCCCAACGAGGACGGAATCCTGCAGGTCACGCGCCGCGTCGTGTCGGGGCCCACCCCCATCGGGGACTTCGACATCCGGGGCTGATCGCAGCGGTCGGCCCCACCTTCGAACCCCGCCTTGTTTCGGAATGACAAGTAGCGGAGATTGCCCGACAATCTTCGCATGGATTTCGTCCGCGCCCGTGATGGCGTCCGGCCCCTTCGGGTCCTTTTGCTCAGCGACTGCTGGTCCCCGACGGTCAACGGAGTCGTCCGTTCCGTCACCGATCTTCGCGACGGCCTGACCGCCGCAGGCCACGACGTGCGTGTGCTCACCGTCGGCGCGGGCCCGTCCACCATCTTCGACGGCCACGTGTACGGGGTGGCGTCGATGCCCGCCGGCGCGGTGTACCCGCATGCCCGCATCGGTCGGCCGGTCAGCGGGACCGTGCTGCGTCACGTGGCGGAGTGGGCATCGGATGTCATCCACAGCCACACGGAGTTCCCCACGTTCAGTTGGGCACGGGCCATCGCGCGCCGCTCGGGCGTGGCGCACGTGCACACCTACCACACCTCCTACGAGGACTACACGCATTACTTCTGCCCGAGCCGCCGACTGGGCAAGGCGATGACCAGGGCGTTCATCCGCGACCGGCTGGGCCGCACCGACCGGGTCATCGCCCCGACCGGCAAGGTCGCCGACATGCTGCGCGGCTACGGCGTCACCACTCCGATCGAGGTCATCGGCACCGGCGTCGACGTCGACCGCTTCCGGCCCGTCGCCGATTCCGGTGCCCGGTCCCTCGATGCCTCGTTCGCGGCGCAGCTCGGTCTCGCCCCGGGCGTTCCGGTCGTGCTCACCGTCGGCCGTCTGGCCGCAGAAAAGAACCTTCCCGAGACCCTCCGCTTGCTCTGCCGCATCACCGATGTGCCGTGGCAGTGGCTCGTCGTCGGCGATGGCCCGGCCGCCGGCGAATTAGGCAGCCTCGCAACCCGGCTCGGCGTCGCCGACCGCGTGCACATGGTCGGCGCGGTGCCCGTCGACGAGGTCGCCCGTTACTACCGGCTCGGCGACGTCTTCGTCACCTCGTCGCGAAGCGAAACCCAAGGCCTGACCTGCCTCGAGGCCCTGGCCTCCGGTCTGCCCACCATCACGCCCGATGACGATGCCTTCCGCGGCGCCATCATCGACGGCGTCAACGGCCACCGGTATGCCTCCGACGCGGACTTCCTGTCCACCATCCGCACGCTGCTTGACGACGACGCCTTCCGCCGGACTCTGTCCGACGGCGCGCGGGCCGGCGCCGTGCAATGCGGGCGCGACCGATTCGTCGACGAAGTGTTCCGCTGCTATCGGCGAGCCATGTCCGACACGGCGCCGAATGCCCCCGCCGCAATGGCGTCGACTCCGCGCCGGATGAGGAAGACCAACCGTCCTGCACTGAAATTGGCCGGGTGAACCCAGCCTCCGCCCACACCCCCCCAGGCGACGACAACATCGTTCACCAACGTCCGGCCCCCGCCCCCGCCGATCACCCCCATCTCGGCAACGCCCGATTCGCGAGCTTCCAGGCAAAAGACGATGATCACGCCTCCGGTTCCTCCCCCGACCGACGTAATCACCCGCACATCAATTCTCGAAGGTGAATAAGGTGCAAATATACGCGCCGGTCACACGGCAACGCTTTGCCCAATAGACAGAGGACAAATTAATCGTGCCCTTCAGGGAACCTGCCGACATAATCGACTTCATCGCCAACGAAGACGTCAAATTCGTTGACATCCGATTCACGGATCTGCCGGGAACCGAACAGCACTTCACCATTCCCGCGTCCGAATTCGACGAAACGACCATGTCGGAAGGCCTCGCCTTCGACGGCTCGTCGATTCGCGGGTTCACGTCCGTCGACGAATCCGACATGACGCTGCTGCCGGACCTTTCCACCGCGCACATCGACCCGTTCCGGACCGCGAAGACCCTCAACATCAAGTTCTTCGTGCACGACCCCTTCACCCTCGAGCCGTTCTCGCGCGACCCTCGCAACATCGCCCGCAAGGCGGAGGAGTACCTGCGGTCCACCGGCATCGCCGACACCTGCAACATCGGCGCCGAAGCAGAGTTCTTCCTGTTCGACAAGGTCAGCTACTCCACCCAGACCCACAACGGATTCTTCCACGTCGATTCCGTGGAAGGCTGGTGGAATCGCAGCGCCGACACCAACCCGGACGGTACGCCGAATCTGGGGTACAAAACCCGCATGACCGGCGGATATTTCCCCGTCGCCCCGTACGACCATTTCCAGAATCTGCGCGACGAAATCAGCCTGGAACTGGAGGAATGCGGCTTCACTCTGGAGCGACAGCACCACGAGGTGTCCACCGCCGGCCAGCAGGAAATCAATTACCGCTTCAATTCCCTCCTCGCCGCGGCCGATGACATGCAGGTGTTCAAGTACGTCGTGCGCAACACCGCCTGGCGCGCCGGCAAATCCGCGACCTTCATGCCCAAGCCGCTGAGCCGCGAGGCCGGGTCGGGCATGCACGCGCACCTGTCCCTGTGGAAGGACGGCAAGCCGCTGTTCTACAGCGAGCACGGCTACGCCGGCCTGTCGGACATGGCGCGCCACTTCATCGGCGGCATCCTGGACCATGCGCCCGCGCTCATCGCGTTCACCAACCCGACGATGAATTCGTACCGTCGGCTCATCCCCGGGTTCGAAGCCCCGACGAGCCTCGTGTACTCCCAGCGCAATCGGTCCGCGGCCATCCGCATCCCCATCACCGGTGCGAACCCGAAGGCCAAGCGAATCGAGTTCCGCGCCCCCGACCCGACGGCCAACCCCTACCTGGCGTTTTCCGCGATGATGATGGCCGGTCTCGACGGCATCCGGAACCGCACCGAGCCCGGTGAGCCGCTCGACAAGGATATCTACGAGCTTCCCCCCGAGGAAGCCGCGGGCATCCCGAACACGCCGCCGTCGTTGGCCCTGGCCCTGGACGCGCTCGAAGCCGATCACGAGTTCCTTCTGGAAGGCGACGTGTTCACCGAAGACGCCATCGAGGCGTACATCGAGTACAAACGAGAGTGCGAGATCGCGCCTTCGCTGCTCCACCCGACGCCGTTCGAGTACGAGATGTACTACGACGCGTAGGCGCGCTCGCCGACAGCCCATAACCCGTTTATTCGAAAGGAACACATGACCGCTTCCCCGTATGAAGGCATGCCCCACATCGACTTCCTGTACCTGTCCGAGCCCGAGATGATCGAAGCCGGAGTCACCGACTCCGCCGCCTGTGTGGAAACCATGGAGGAGACGCTGATCCTCCTCGCAGACGGCGACTACCGCATGGCCGGTGCCTCGGCGAACTCGCACGGAGCGCAGATCAACTTCCCCTCCAACCCGGAGCATGAGGGAATGCCGGCCGACGGTCCGGACCGCCGATTCATGGCCATGCCGGCATACCTGGGCGGACGCTTCCGCGCGGCCGGCGTGAAGTGGTACGGCTCCAACGCGGAAAACCGCAACCACGAGCTGCCCCGTTCCATCCACGTCTTCGTGCTCAACGACGCCACCACCGGCGCCCCGATGGCGATCATGTCCGCCAACCTGCTGTCGGCGTACCGCACCGGTGCGGTGCCGGGCGTGGGCGTCAAGCACCTGGCCGTGCAGAACGCCGAGACCGTCGGCATCATCGGCCCGGGCGTGATGAGCCGAACCATCTTCGATTCGGCCATCTCCCAGCGCCCCGGCATCAAGCACCTGAAGATCAAGGGCCGCTCCGCCGGTTCCACCAACCGGGTGGCGGAGTACTTCCGCGAGAAGTACCCGCAGCTGGAGTCCGTCACCGTCGTCGACTCCGAGCGCGAGGCCATCGAGGGGTCGGACATCCTCATCGCCGGCACGTCGACGTCGCCCGACGGCCCCAGCGGCTTCCCCTACTTCAAGCGCGAGTGGATCAAGCCGGGCGCACTCATCCTGTGCCCCGCCGCCGCCCGTTTCGACGATGACTTCATCACCTCCGACGAAGCCAACCTCGTCGTCGACTACACCGGCCTGTACGAGGAGTGGTTCAACGAAAACGGCCCCGACGTCACCTACGAGCGTCTGCTGGGCATTCCCGGCAACCGCTGGTGGGACATGACGGAGGAGGGCACGCTGCCCAAGGACAAGCTGGTCAACATCGGCGACATCGCCGCCGGCCGCGCCCCTGGCCGCACCGACGACGAGCAGATCTTCTGCTACTCCATCGGCGGCATGCCCGTCGAGGACGTCGCCTGGGCGTACGACGTGTACGAAAACGCCCGCGCCAAAGGCATCGGCACGACCCTCAACCTGTGGGACATGCCGGTCCTGCGCTAACCCGCCGCAACGGCGCGCCCCACCCGGTGCGCCGTCTGCCCCGGCACCGCCGGGCTGCGACGACGGCCGCCGCCTCAAAGTCGAGGCGGCGGCCGATTATTGCTTCTTCCCTCCCCGTTACCTTGTGAGTGTCCCCGAT
>NZ_KV787113.1:0-50830 GCF_001807025.1 Corynebacterium sp. HMSC11E11
CGCCCCGGCACCTGCGCCGGCCCCCGCCCCGGCACCGGCTCCCGCGGACGACGTCAATCCCGAAGGGGCGCCCGCCCCGGCTGTAGACTGACGCCCGCATGCGACCACGGCACGCCGCCGTGGTCCGTTCATCGAGAAGGCACGAGGCATGATCCGTACCCCTGACGACCGCGGCGATTCCGGGCAATTCCGGGACCGCCGGGATCGTCGTATCCCCGTCGAGTCGGGGACGCGTCCGTCGCCGCGCCGCAACAGGGCGTTGGCGTCGTCCGAACGGATCGACACCTCCGGCACCGAGTTCCAGCGCCGCCGCAGGGCCCTGCAGGTCATCGGCGCGATCATCGTCGCCGTCCTCATCGTCCGCCTCGGCTGGGTGCAGCTCGTCGCCGGGCCCGACCTGGCCGCCCGCGCCCAGAATCAGCGCACCATCGAAATCGTCGACGCCGCCCGCCGCGGTGCCATCGCCGACCGCAACGGCGCATCGCTGGCGTTCACCCTCGAGGCGCGCAGCATCACCGCCCACCCCTCGAGCCTGCGGGCGCACCTCGAAGAGGCCCACGAGCTCTACCCGGACGAATACCCCGAGTACGAGCAGCGACTCCGCGACATCGCCGACGCCCTTCCCGGAATGCTCGACGTCGCCGACCTCGACGCCGACAAGGGCCGCGAGGGTCGCCGTCGTCAAGCAGCGGAAGAGCCGGCGGAAGACGGCATCCGCGAGACCCCCGGGGGCATCAGCTCGCGGGAGATCCTGGACAAGCTTCGCGACGAGGACAGCTCCTACGAGGTGCTCGTGCGCAACGTCGACCCCGACAAGGCCGCCGCCGTCGTCGAACGATTCCCCGAACTCGTCTCCGAGCGTCAGGACATCCGCCAGTACCCCAACGGCGCGGTGGGCGCGAACATCATCGGCAAGATCGGCATGGACGGCGTCGGCCAGTTCGGGTTCGAAGCCTCCCGCGACGCGACGCTGCAGGGCGTCAACGGCGGCCGCACCGTCGACATCGCCGCCAACGGCATCGCCATCCCCGGCTCCACCCGCGACCAGCACCCGCCCATCGACGGCACCGACTACGAGCTGACGATCGACGCGGACATGCAGTACTTCGTGCAGCAGCAGGTGCAGCAGGCAAAGGACAACTCCGGGGCGAAGGAAGCCTCCGCAGTCGTCCTCGACGCGAAGACCGGCGAGATCCTGGCCATGGCGCAGTCCGACACGGCCAACCCGAACCGCGACATCGGCCGCGAGGTCGAGGAAGGCCGCAACATCGGCAACACGCCGGTGTCCAACCCGTTCGAGCCGGGTTCGGTGGCGAAGATCATCACCGCCGCCGGCGCGATCGAGGACGGCGTGACCACCCCGGACGAGGTCCTCACCGTGCCCGGCTCGATCCACATGTCCGGCGTCACCGTCAACGACGCGTGGCAGCACGGCCCCGAGGAATTCACCACGACGGGCATCTTCGGCAAGTCCTCGAACGTCGGCACGCTGATGCTCGCCGAGCGTCTCGGCCCGGACCGCTACGCCGAGCTCATCCACGATTTCGGCCTGGGCCAGTCCACCGGCGTCGAGTTGCCCGGCGAATCCTCCGGCCTGGTGCCCCAGCGCCCGCAGTGGTCCGGCGGCACCTTCGCCAACCTGCCCATCGGCCAGGGCATGGCCATGTCGCTGCTGCAGATGACCGGGATCTACCAGGCCATCGCCAACGACGGCGTGCGCGTCCCGCCGCGGATCATCAAGTCCACCACCGCGCCCGACGGCACCGTCGTCGAGGCCGAGCGACCCGACCCGGTCGAGGTCGTCAGCCCCGAGACGGCGCGCACCGTCCGCGACATGTTCCAGTCGGTGCTGCAGTCCGATCCGACGGGTCTGCAGTCCGGCACGGCAGCCGGCGACGGCATCGAGGGCTACCAGCTCACCGGCAAGACGGGCACCGCCCAGAAGGTCGACCCCGACACCGGCAGGTACTCGAACTCCGCGTACCACATCACTTTCGCGGGCATCGCCCCCGCGGACGACCCGCGGTTCGTCATCGGCATCATGCTCGACGAGCCGGTCCGGGGCGTCCACGGCCAGGGCGGCCAATCCGCGGCGCCGCTGTTCAGCGACATCGCCGCCTGGGCCCTCAACCGCTACAACGTCCCGCCGTCCCCCCGCGAGGAGGGGACCCTGCTGCTGCAACCGTGACCGTCGACCACCACCCGGCGGCCGGACCGACACCGAATCCACCACACAAGGAGCGCACATGACCGTCACACTCGGACACCTCGCCGAACTGATCGGCGGCACGGTGCTGCCGTCCGACGCCGGCATGGACACCGGCGCGGACCTTCCGATCACCGGAGTCGAGCTCAACGCCGCCGAAACCCCGGAGGGCGGGCTGTTCGCGGCCCTGCCCGGCACCCGGGTCCACGGTGCGTCGTACGCCGACCAGTCGCCGGCCGCGGCGATCCTCACGGACGCGGCGGGCTTGGAGATCCTGAGGGACGCGGGCGGTCCGGACCGCCCGGTTCTGCTCGTCGACGACGTCCGCGCGGTGCTTGGCGCGGTGTCGGCGGAGGCGCACGGTCGGCCGTCGGAAAAGCTCACGGTCGTCGGCGTCACCGGCACCTCCGGCAAGACCACCACGACGTACCTGCTCGAGGGCGCCCTGCTGGCGGCCGGCAAGCGCACGGGGCTCATCGGCACCACGGGCACCCGAATCAACGGCCGGTCCGTGCCCAGCCACCTGACGACGCCCGAGGCGCCCGCATTGCAGCGGCTCTTCGAGGAGATGCTTGACGACGGCGTGACCCACGTGGTGATGGAGGTTTCCTCCCATGCGCTGTCGCTGGGGCGCGTCGACGGAGTCGCGTTCGACGTGACGTGCTTCCTCAATCTCTCGCAGGACCACCTCGACTTCCACGACGGGCTCGAGGACTACTTCAACGCCAAGGCGGCGTTGTTCCGCCCCGAGTCCGCGCTGCACGCCCCGCGGGTGGTGTCGTGCGTCGACGACTCCTGGGGCCGCCGTATGGCGGAGATCGCCGAGGCCCCCGGCGTGACGGTGGACACCGTCGCCACCGCCCACGCGCAGGATGCCGTGGTCGCCGACGCCGGATCCCGCGTGGCGCCGCAGGCCACGTGGCGCGCCGGTGACGTCTCGGTCGCCGACAACGGAGTCCAGCACGTGACCTTGACTGGCCCGAATGGTCCCGTCGAACTCGACGTTCCGCTGCCGGGTGCGTTCAACGTCGCCAACGCCGCCGTCGCCTGGGCCGCGCTGGCCGCACTCGGCGTCGACGGCCCCGAAGCGGCCTCGGGCATCGCCCGAGTCGCCGTCCCCGGCCGCATGGAGCGCATCGACGAGGGACAGGACTTCCTCGCCGTCGTCGACTACGCCCACAAGCCCGCCGCCGTCGGCGAAGTGCTGCGCACCCTGCGCGCCCAAACCTCCGGTCGCGTCATCGCGGTCGTCGGAGCCGGCGGCGACCGGGATTCCTCCAAGCGCCCGCTCATGGGCGCCGAGGCCGCCCGCGTCGCCGACGTCGTCATCGTCACCGACGACAACCCGCGCTCCGAGGACCCCGCGACCATCCGCGAGGCCGTCACGGCCGGTGCCGTCGACGCCGCCGACGAGCGCGCCGCCGCAGAGGGAACCGACCCCATCCGAGTCGAGAACATCGGTGACCGCGCCGAGGCCATCGACCTGGCCATCCGTCTCGCCGAGGCGGGCGACGCCGTCGTCATCGCCGGCAAGGGCCACGAAACCGGCCAGGAAATCAACGGCGTCATGCATCACTTCGACGACCGGGAGCAGGTCCGGGAGGCGCTCGCGCGCCGCGACCGAAACACCGCAGGCGGCGCCGCCCAGGAAGGTGAGAACTAGATGATCGAACGCACCGCGGGGGAAATCGCCGACATCGTCGGCGGTGAACTCCACGACGCGGACCCGGCGACCCCCGTTTCCGGTCCCGTCGAATTCGACTCCCGGCGCATCACGCCCGGCTCCGTGTTTCTGGCGCTGCCGGGCGCCCGCGTCGACGGCCACGACTTCGCCGCAGGCGCCGCCGCCGACGGTGCGGCCCTGATCCTGGCCGCCCGGCCGGTCGGCGTGCCGGCGGTCGTCGTCAAGCCCCTGGGGGCGCAGAACTCCAACGCCGAGGCGTTCGCGCACGACCCGGACGGCTCCGGAGCCGCGGTGCTCGAGGCGGTGGGCGCACTGGCCCGCCGCGACGTCGACGAGCTGGCCGCAGACGGCCTGGTCGTCGTCGGCGTGACCGGTTCGGCCGGAAAGACCTCCGTCAAGGACATGATGGCGACGATCCTGCGCACCGACGGCGAGACCGTCGCGCCCAAGGGATCGTTCAACAATGAAATCGGCCACCCGTACACCGTGCTGCGCTGCACCCGCGACACCCGCTACCTGGTCGCCGAAATGAGCGCCCGCGGCATCGGCCACGTCGCGCACCTGGCCCGCATCGCCCCGCCGCGCATCGGCGCCGTGCTCAACGTCGGCACCGCCCACCTCGGCGAGTTCGGCTCCCGCGAAGCGATCGCGCAGGCCAAGGGCGAACTCGTCGAAGCGCTGCCCGCCGCCGCCGACGGGGGAGTCGCCGTGCTCAACGCCGACGACCCGCTGGTCGCCGGCATGGCGCCGCGCACCCGCGCCAAGGTCGTCTCTTTTGGGGTGGACTCGGACGACGCGGACTACCGGGCCACCGACGTCACCGTTGACGACCTCGCCCGCGCATCCTTCACCCTGCACTGCCCGGACGGCTCCGCCCACCCGGTTGCGCTGCGGGTCCACGGCGCCCACCAGGTGCCCAACGCCCTGGCCGCCGCCGCGGTCTGCATCGAGGCCGGCTTGGCCCCGGCCGCCGTCGCCGAGGCCCTGTCCGCCCACGTCGCCGCCTCCGAGCGGCGCATGGAGATGCGGCAGCGCGACGACGGCGTGACCGTCATCAACGACTCGTACAACGCCAACCCCGATTCCATGCGCGCCGGCGTCGACGCCCTCGTGTTGGCCGCCGGCGCCCGCGACGGCGCGACCTCCTGGGCCGTGCTGGGTCAGATGGGCGAACTCGGCGACACCGCCGTCGACGAGCACTCGGCCCTCGCCGGCTACCTCTCCGACCGCGGCGTCGACCGCCTGGTCGCCGTCGGGGAGGGGGCCAACGCGCGTGCCCTCGCGGACGCGGCCGAGGCCATGGGGTTAAATACTGTGCGGGCGTCGGACACCGACGCGGCGGCCGAGGCCGTCGCAAAGGAACTCCGACCCGGTGATGTCGTCCTGATCAAGGCGTCCTACGCCGACGGCCTATGGCGGGTCGCCGACGCTCTGGCACCGGTGACGCAGCAGAATTCGACCGAGAGGCGAGGTAAGTGACTCAACTCATCTACAGCGGGGCCTTCGCGTTCATCGTGTCGGTCTTCCTGACCCCGGTGCTCATCCGCCGCTTTTCCGCGGAGGGCATCGGCCAGGAGATCCGGGAGGAGGGGCCGAAGAGCCACCTCCGCAAGCGCGGCACCCCGACGATGGGCGGCATCGCCATCATCGCCGGCATTCTCGTCGGCTACTTCGGTTCGCATCTGATCGGGTACCTCCAGACGGGTGCCGGGCCGACGGCCTCGGGCCTGCTGGTGCTGTTCCTCACCCTGGCGATGGGCGCGCTCGGTTTCGCCGACGACTTCATCAAGCTGTACAAGGGCCGCAACCTGGGCCTGAACAAGACGGCGAAGCTGCTCGGCCAGCTCGCCGCCTCCCTGCTCTTCGGCGTGCTTCTGCTGCAGTTCCCGGACGCCTCGGGCATCACGCCGGGATCGACGAACCTGTCGTTCGCCCGCGACATCACCACGTGGAACCTCGCCCCGGGCCCGGTGTGGATCGGGATGATCGTGTTCATGGTGTTCGTGTTCATCGTCATCGCGGCGTGGACCAACGCGGTGAACCTCACCGACGGCCTCGACGGTCTGGCGGCGGGCGCGGTGGCGCTGCTGCTGGGCACGTACACGGCCCTCGCGTTCTGGCAGTTCCGCAACTCCTGCGACGTCGCCATCGTCGCCGGTTGCTACGACGTCCGCGATCCGCTGGACGTCGGCATCCTCGCCGCGGCCGGCCTGGGCGGTTGCCTGGGCTTCCTGTGGTGGAACGCGGCGCCGGCGAAGATCTTCATGGGCGACACCGGTTCGCTGGCGTTGGGCGGTCTCATCGCGGGTCTGTCCTTCGTCACCAAGACCGAGCTGCTGATGGTCATCATCGGCTTCATCTTCGTCCTGGAGGTCGCGTCGGTGGCCATTCAGATCGCGGCGTTCCAGACGACGGGCAAGCGCCCGTTCCGCATGGCGCCGATCCACCATCACTTCGAGGCGAAGGGGTGGGCCGAGACGGCCGTCGTCGTCCGCTTCTGGTTGTTGGCGGGCATCTTCAACATGCTCGGGTCCGCGATCTTCTATTCCGACTGGCTGGTGCAATCGGGGGTTCTGCGATGACGGCGGCGGGTGCGGCCACCGACCTCGTGGCATTGGTGCGTTCCGGCCCGGTGTTGGTCACCGGTGCGGGCGTGTCCGGGGAGGGGGCGATCAAGCTTCTGAAGGATCTGGGGTGCCCCGGGATCCGCCTCGTCGACGATTCCGCGGAGCGGGGCCGACCCATGGCCGACTCGCACGGCGTCGATTGGTGCACGTCGGATGCGGCTCGGGGTTTGCTTTCCGACGCCGCCGCGGTGGTCACCTCGCCCGGGTGGCGGCCGGACACGCCGTTGCTCGTCGCCGCAGCCGATGCCGGTGTGCCGGTCGTCGGCGACGTGGCGGTCGCCTTCGCCGGTGATCGAGCCGGCGTGTGGGGGGCGCCCCGCACGTGGCTTGTGGTCACGGGCACCAACGGCAAGACGACGACCACCGCGATGCTGGCCGCCATGCTCGGCGACCGTGGCGCGGCGGTGGGCAACATCGGCGTGGCGCTGCATGATGCGCTCACGGCCGAACGTCGGGTCGACGTCCTCGCCGCCGAATTGTCGAGCTTCCAGCTGCATTGGGCTCCGGGCCTGCGTCCGGACGCCGGTGCGCTGCTCAACCTCGCCGAGGATCACATCGATTGGCACGGGTCCTTCGAGGCTTACGGTGCCGACAAGGCGCGTGCCTTGACCGGTGGGGTCGCCGTCTTCGGTCTCGACGACGACGAGGTCGTCGCGCACGTGCGGGCGCTGGCCGATGCCGGGCAGCTTGCGCCGGCGGCGGTCGGGTTCACCATCGGTGAGCCGGCTGAGGGGCAGATCGGCGTGCGCGACGGGCGCATCATCGACCGCGCCTTCGGCGACCGCGCCACCGACGAACCGCACGAGGGCACCGAACTCGGCGGCGTGGACATCGCGCCGATCGAGGGCATTTCGCCCCCGGGGCCGGCCGGCGTGCTCGATGCGCTGGCGGCCACCGCGCTGGCGCGCTCCATCGGGGTGCGCGCCGTCGACATCGCCGAGGCGTTGGCCGGCTTCACCGTCCGTGCGCACCGCGGCCAGGTCGTCCATTCGGCCGGCGGCGTCGACTGGATCGACGATTCGAAGGCCACAAACCCGCACGCCGCCGACGCCGCCCTGCGCGGCCACGAGTCGGTCGTGTGGGTCGCCGGCGGCCAGCTCAAGGGCGCCGACGTGACGACGCTCATCGCCGATCACGCGCACCGGATGCGTGCGGCGGTCGTTCTCGGCGTCGATGGTCCGGTCATCGCCGGGGCGCTCGCCGCGGCGTCGCCGGGCATGCCGGTGACGGTGATCGGGGAGACCGATCCCGCCTCGGCGATGGAACAGGCCTGCTCCGCCGCAGCAGGTGCCGCGCAGGAGGGCGACGTGGTGCTGCTGGCGCCGGCCGCCGCGAGCCTGGACATGTTCACCGGAATGGCCCAGCGCGGCGATTTCTTCGCCGATGCCGCCCGCGCCGCCACCCGCGAGGGTGACCGTCGATGACCCGCCCCGCCCGCGGCGCGCGATCCGGCCGTCCGGACCGCGGCACGCGATCCGATCGTCGCGACGCCGACGTGCGTCCCGGCCGCCGGGCCGAGGCCGACCGACCTGAGGACGGCGCCGCCGCGGGGTCGGAGACGCGCGCGATGCTGCGCGACTGGATCTCCCGCCCGCTGTTCGACTACCACGTCCTGCTGGCCATCACGGCGCTGCTGACGGGCATCGGCCTGGTCATGGTGCTGTCGTCGTCGATGGCGTCGTCGGGCACGGAGGGCAGCGTCTGGAGCGTCTTCATGAGGCAGGCGGCGATGGTCGCCGTCGGTCTGCTGTTGTTCTGGCTGTCCATGCGCATCCCGGTGGAGGCCATCCGCAAACTCGCGCCGGTGGGTCTCGTCGTCGCGTTCGCGTTGCTGGTGCTCGTGCTCATTCCCGGCATCGGCGTCGGCCTGGAGGAAACCGGCGCGCAGTCGTGGATCTACGTCGGCAACGTGTCCCTGCAGCCGTCGGAGGTGGCGAAGGTCGCGTTGGCGGTGTGGGGGGCGAAGTTCCTGTCGGAGCGCCTGCGCACGGCCACCGAGGTCAAGCAGATTTTCCTGCCCTTCGGCATCGTGTCGGCGCTGGTCCTGGGGCTGGTGTTCTTCCAGCGTGACCTGGGCATGGTCGCGTCGATGGGCTTCGTGGTGCTGGCGCTGCTGTGGTTCGCGGGTCTGCCGCGCTACGTCATCGGCGGCATGGTCGGCGTCGGCGTTGCCGTGGTGGGCATCGCGACGCTGACCACGGGTTTCCGCTCGGCTCGCATTTCGGTGTATTTCAACACCCTGTTCGGTCGTTTCGAGGAGACCCAGGGTCCGGCGTACCAGTCGTACCAGGGCATCATTTCGCTTGCCGACGGTTCCATGACCGGCGTGGGATTGGGGCAGTCGCGCGCCAAGTGGTTCTACTTGCCCGAGGCGAAGAACGACTTCATCTTCGCCATCATCGGCGAGGAGCTGGGCTTCATCGGCGCCGTCATCGTCGTGTTGCTCTACGCCGCGCTGGGCTGGGTGGGCCTGCGGGTCGCCCAGCGGCAGGCGGACCCGTTCCTGCGTTTGATGGCCGGAACGATCACGACGGCGACGGTCGTCCAGGCGTTCATCAACATCGGTTACGTCGTCGGCGTGCTGCCGGTGACGGGTCTGCAGCTGCCGCTGATTTCGGCGGGCGGCACGTCGGCCATCGTGACGTTGCTGTCGATGGGCCTGCTGGCCACGTGCGCGCGCCACGAGCCGGAGTCGGTGTCGGCGATGCAGACGTCGGGGCGTCCGGCGATCGACCGCATCCTGGGCATTCCCGAGCCGCTGCCGTACGACCCGTCGCATCGCGATGAGCGCACCTCGCGCGGCCATCGCGACACCCGCCGGTTCGGCCCTCCGGTCACCGGATCCGACGATGTCGTCGGCGATCGCTTCGAGGCACGCGAGCGGCGTCGTGAAGCAAGCCCGGGATACCGCTCCACCCGCACCGCCGCCGTCGAACGCCCCGAACCGCGCCCGCGTCCGCAGAGCAGGACGGGCCGTCCCGGCGGTTCCGCCCGAGGCGTCGCGGAACGGTACCGTGAATCCGAACGAGGGGATCGCCGTCCCCGCGGCCGCGGCAACCGCCGGCCGGGCGGCCCCGACAGGAGGACCAGGTGAGCGAAGCGACTCCGCAGGAATCGGCCTACGCGGGACCCGGTGGGCGTCCGCTGTCCATCGTCGTCGCCGGCGGTGGCACGGCCGGGCACATCGAACCGGCGCTCGCCGTGGCCGACGCGATCCGCGAGATCGCCCCGGATACCCGCATCACGGCCCTGGGCACCCGACGGGGCCTGGAGACCACCCTCATTCCGGCGCGCGGCTACGACCTGCGGCTGATCCCGCCGGTGCCGGTGCCGCGCAAGCCCACCGGCGACCTGTTCAAGCTTCCCTTCCGCGTGGCCCGGGCGGTGGCGCAGACGCGTGAGGTGCTCGACGACGTCGAGGCCGACGCGGTCATCGGCTTCGGCGGCTATGTGGCGGCGCCGGCGTACCTGGCGTGCCGCCGTGGCCGTCGCATCCCGTTCCTGGTGCACGAGGCCAACGCCCGCGCCGGCATGGCCAACAAGTTGGGCGTCAAGCTCGGCGGCGAGGGACTGGCCGCAGTGTCCGGCTCCGGCATGCCGGGCGACGTCGTGGGCATTCCCGTGCGCCGCGCGCTGTCGACGCTGGACCGCGCCGCGTTGCGAGCCGAGGCCCGCGAGTTCTTCGGTCTGCCCGCCGACGGTCCGGTGTTGTTCGTCACCGGCGGTTCACAGGGGGCGCGCAGCATCAACGAGGCCGCCTCGGGTGCCGCGGACGACTTCGCCGCCAAGGGCATCGCGGTGCTCCACGCCCACGGCAAAAAGAACACCGTGACGCTGCCGGAGGGCCGGGGCGCCGACGCGACCCCGCCGTACGTCGCCGTGCCCTACGTCGACCGGATGGACCTGGCGTATTCGGCGGCGGATCTGATCCTGTGCCGCTCGGGTGCGATGAGCGTCGCCGAGATTTCGGCCGTCGGGTTGCCCGCCGTGTACGTGCCGCTGCCGCACGGCAACGGCGAGCAGGCGCTCAACGCCACGGACATCGTCGACGCCGGCGGTGGCCTGCTCGTCGCCGACGCGTCGCTGACCCCGGCGTCGATTCGCGACCTGGTCATTCCCTTGCTTTCCGACGCCGACCGACTCTCCGAGATGTCCCGTGCGACGGCGGCGTCCGGACATCGCGACGCGGCCGACGCGATCGCCCGCAGGGTGCTCGACGCGGCGGTGCGCGGCAACCGCGGATGACGCCCGCGGTTGGTCGCGACCAGCCGTGAATGGGCTCGAACCGCCGCCGACGGCCGCGAACGGCGATGAGCGGTCGCGGATAACATTGAACAGTTGTAGACGTCCCGGGCCCGACGCCCGGCTGCTTCCACGAGGTGACCACCAGATGAGCGATTCCACCACCACCGGCGCCGCCCCCGCGCCGGGGACCCTGCCGGCCAGCGTGCACATGATCGGCATCGGCGGCGCCGGCATGTCGGGCGTCGCCCGGCTGCTGCTCGCCCGCGGCGTCACCGTGTCCGGTTCGGACATGAAGGACTCCCGCGCGGTGGTGGGCCTGCGCGCAATGGGGGCCACCGTCGCCATCGGGCACGACGCGGCGAACCTCGATGCGTCGGGAAGCCTGCCGGAGGCGGTCGTGGTGTCCTTCGCCGCGATCCCGGAGACCAACCCCGAGCTGGCCCGCGCCCGCGAGTTGGGCATTCCGGTGCTCAAGCGGTCCGATGTCCTGGGCATGCTGCTCGAGGGCAACCGCGCCGTGCTCATCGCCGGCACCCACGGCAAGACGTCGACGACGTCGATGAGCGTCGCCGCGCTGCAGGCCGCGGGCCTCGACCCGTCCTTCGCCGTCGGCGGTTTGATGTCGAAGGCCGGCGTCAACGCCCACCACGGCACCGGCGACGTCTTCGTGGCCGAGGCCGACGAATCCGACGCCTCCCTGCTGACGTACTCGCCGCAGGTGGCGGTGGTGACCAACATCGAGCCGGATCACCTGGACTTCTTCGGCACCGCCGAGAAGTACTACGCGGTGTTCGACGCGTTCGCCGGCCGCATCGTCGACGGCGGTGCGCTGGTGGTCTGCGCCGAGGACGAGCACGCCGCCGCGCTGGGCGAGCGCGCCAAGGCCGCGGGAATCCGCGTCTACGCCTACGGCGGGCCCGAGGCGCTCGAGGCGCACCCGGAGCTGGAGCCGGGCGGCGTCCTCCACGGCTGGACCGCACACGGCGGCGGCGCCCGCGTGGAGGCCACCGTGCTCGGCGATCGAATCACCTTCGAGCTGCGTCAGCCGGGCCGTCACATGGCCCTCAACGCGCTGGCGGCCCTGGTCTCCGGTGCGCTGGTCGACGCCGATCCGGTGCGCATGGCCCGGGGGCTCAGCGAATTCACCGGCGTGCGCCGCCGCTTCGACTACCACGGACGCATCGAGGGCGGGCAGTTCGCGGGCGTCCGCGTCTACGACGACTACGCGCACCATCCCACCGAGGTCCGCGCCGTGCTCGGTGCCGCTCGCGAACTCGTCGACGAGGCCGGCTGCGGCAACGTCGTCGCCGTGTTCCAGCCGCACCTGTACTCGCGGACCAAGGCGTTCGCCGGCGAGTTCGCCGAGGCGCTGTCGCTGGCGGACAAGGTCATCGTCCTCGACGTCTTCGGCGCCCGCGAGGAGCCGGAACCGGGCGTCGACGGCGATCTCATCGCCCGGTCGGTCACCGTCCCGACCATCTTCGAGCCCCACTTCACGTCCACGCCCGCCCGTGTGCGCGAGGTCGCCGGTCCCGACGACGTCATCCTGACCATCGGCGCCGGCAGCGTGACCATGCTCGCCGACGAAATCCTGAGGGAGCTCGGCTGATGCGCGCAGCCGGAGGCGTCAAACGCGGCGGGATCATCGCCCTGGCGCTGGTCGTCGTCGCGGCGGTCGCGTGGGCGGTGCTGTGGTTCACCCCGGTGGCCACGGTGAAGGAGATCCGCGTGGAGGGCGTCGTCAACGGAGACGCCGCCGCGATCTCCGAGTCCACCGGCATCGTCGTCGGCGAGAAACTGGCCCGCGTGGACACCGATGCGGCCGCGCGCGCCGTGGCCGCCGAACCATGGGTGGAAAAGGTCACCGTCGGCCGTTCGTGGCCGTCGGCGGTCACCGTCGACGTGCAGGAACACGCGGCGGTGATCCACATGCGGGCCACCGACGGCGAACACCTCTTCAACGGGGAAGGAGTGGAATTCCTCGTAGCCCCGCCGCCGCCGGGAAGCGTGGAGGTCGTCCGCGTGCCGCGGGTGGAAAATCCCGAGCCGGGCAAGCTCGATCCGGATCCGGACATCGTGCGTGCGGTCCTGGACGTGCTCGACGTGCTGCCCGAGCGGGTGCGCGGGGAGGTCGCCCGCGTGGATGCGCCGGGGCAGACGGACATTTCCCTGATCCTGCACGACGGTCGGGAGATCTACTTCGGTTCGTCCGACCGGGCCCGGGAGAAGGGCCGCGCCGCCGAGATCGTCATCGATCGGGAGGGCCAGCGCTGGAACGTCTCCAACCCCGCCGAGCCGACGCTGCGCAACTGATTTTCCCCACCGGCGATTCCATCCGGGACGACGGCATGGCCGTGTGGCGGATGGTGCCAATGGGGGAGTCGGGCCCCAACTTAGCCCTCAACCTTTACTTGAGGGTGCCGACACGCCGGGTCCGCGATGGCGGCCCAACGCCATTTCATGAACGATGATGGGGCGGACAACAAAGCCGGGAACGCAACAAAGGAAGGGCGAGCAGAGCCACATGACCTCCCCGAACAACTACCTCGCCGTGATCAAGGTCGTCGGAGTCGGCGGCGGCGGCGTCAACGCCGTCAACCGCATGATCGAGGAGGGGCTGAAGGGCGTCGAATTCATCGCCGTCAACACGGACTCCCAGGCCCTGATGTTCACCGACGCCGACGTGAAGCTGGACATCGGACGCGAGGCCACCCGCGGCCTGGGCGCCGGTGCGAACCCGGAGGTCGGCCGCACCTCCGCCGAGGACCACAAGGACGAGATCGAGGAGACCCTCAAGGGCGCCGACATGGTCTTCGTCACCGCCGGCGAAGGCGGCGGCACCGGCACCGGTGCGGCCCCGGTCGTCGCATCGATCGCGAAGAAGGCCGGCGCGCTGACCGTCGGCGTCGTCACCAAGCCGTTCTCCTTCGAGGGCAAGCGCCGCACGAAGCAGGCGATGGAGGGCATCGAGCAGCTCAAGGAAGCCTGCGACACGCTCATCGTCATCCCCAACGACCGTCTGCTGCAGATCGGCGAAGAGAACATCGGCATGATGGAGGCCTTCCGCGCCGCCGACGAAGTCCTCTTCAACGGCGTGCAGGGCATCACCGACCTGATCACCACCCCGGGCATGATCAACGTCGACTTCGCCGACGTGCGTTCCGTCATGGCTTCGGCGGGCTCCGCGCTGATGGGCATTGGCTCGGCCCGCGGCGAGAACCGCGCGCAGAAGGCGGCGGAGATGGCCATCAACTCTCCGCTGCTGGAGACCACGATGGAGGGCGCGACGGGCGTGCTGCTGTCCTTCGCCGGCGGTTCCGACATCGGCCTGATGGAGGTCAACCAGGCGGCGACGCTGGTCGAGGAGCAGGCCGACGACGACGCGAACATCATCTTCGGCACGATCATCGACGACAATCTGGGCGACGAGGTCCGCGTGACCGTCATCGCCACCGGTTTCGAGGACCGCGCCCGCAAGGCCACGGTCGCCCCGTCGCAGCCGAAGCCGGAGGCCGAGGAGCGCCCGTCGTCCCTGCCGGGCGGCGACAACCTGGGTGGCGGCGAGCCGGTCCGCGAGCCCGTCCGTGAGCCGGTCGCCCGCGACGAGGTCCGCGATGACCGTCGCGACGAACGCCGCGACGACCGCGACACCGGGTTCACCCCGCGGTCCCGCGTTTCCGGCGGCCTGTTCACCGATGGTTCGCGTCGCGACACCTACCGGGGCGGGCAGCACCGCGACGACCGCCGCGATGACCGTCGCGACGATCGCGCCCCCAAGGACGACGGCCTCGACCTGCCCGGCTGGGCGTAGGGGCTTGGGCCGATGACCGACACCTCCCCGCAGGGGAGCGGAACCCGCCGCGTGCGCAAGGTGCTCACCACCCGCCGCGGCGGGTTTTCCGCGTCCCCGTACGATTCCTTCAATTTGGGCGATCACGTCGGCGATGATCCGGCCGCCGTCGCCGCCAATCGTCGCCGCCTCGCCGAGGGCATGGGGCTGGACCCGGCCCGTTTCGTGTGGATGGAGCAGATCCACTCCAACACGGTCACCGTCGTCGACGGGCCCCGCGATGAGCCGGTGCCCGCCACGGATGCGATCGTCACCACGGTGCCGGACCTGGCGTTGGTCGTCCTCGTCGCCGACTGCGTGCCGGTGTTGCTTTCCGACGACGACGCGGGAGTCATCGCCGCCGTCCACGCCGGACGCATCGGGGCGCGCAACGGGATCGTCGCAAAGGCCGTGGCGGCCATGGTCGAACTCGGGGCGACCCCCGCGAACATCCACGCGTTGTTGGGCGCCGCTGCCGGCGGCGAAAACTACGAAGTGCCCGAAGCGATGGCGGCGGACGTCGAAAAGCATCTGCCGGGATCCCGGACCACGACGACGAAGGGCACCCCGGGCCTCGACGTGCGCGCCGGTCTGATGCGGCAACTGCATGGGCTGGGCGTGACCAACATCAACGCCGAGCCGCGGTGCACGATCTCCGAAACCGACTACTTCTCCTACCGGCGGGAGGGCACGACCGGGCGCCAGGCCGGCGTCGTCGTCCTCGTCGGCGAGGCCTGACGGACGCGGCGGAAAAAGTCCCGGCGCATCACCTCGGCCGGGCGTGTCTGCCCTGTCGGCCACGCCCGCCCGGGTACGTTTGTGAGCAGCACCGCACCACCGACCACGACATGCAAAGGATGAACATGTCCAACTTCTCCAGGAAGTTCTCCGACTTCTTCGGCCTGACCCCGGCCCAGGGCGACGTCGACTTCGACGACCGCTTCGAGCGCGATTCCTACGAGGACGACTACCGCTCGTCCGGCCGCTACGGCCGCGATTACGACGACTACCGCGACTCCGATCGCGACTACCCGTCCCGCGGCGCCGGCGTGCGCGACTACGATCCGCAGGACCGCTCCGACCACGACCTGGACCGCGACGACGCCTACGCCCGTCCGCACCTGCGTCCGCTGGACCGTCCCGTCACCCCGACGGTGCGTCACATCACCCCGAAGACCGACTTCCTGGACAAGTACTCCGAGGCCAAGGACATCGGCGAGGCCTTCCGCGACGGCGACATCGTCGTGTTCGACCTGGTCGACCTCGAGCCGGCCGAGCGCAAGCGCTACCTGGACTTCGTCGCCGGCCTGGCGTTCGCCCTGCGCGGCGTCATCGAGGCCGACGGCACCCGGTTCACGCTGCTGCCCGGGGGCGTCACGCTCTCCGATGCCGAGCGTGACCGACTGTCCGTCTAAGCTTCAGACGTGCAGATTTTCCTCGGCGTACTTCTGATCGCGGTCCAGCTGTTCACCTACCTGCTGCTGGCGCGGATCGTCATCGAGATGATCCAGTCGTTTTCGCGCGCGTGGCAGCCGGGTCGGGCGTTTTCCGTCGTCGGCGAGGTGATCTTCACCATCACCGACCCGCCCGTGAAGGCGCTGCGGAAGGCCATTCCGCCCATGCCGATGGGCGGCGTGCAGCTGGACATGTCCGTGCTGGTGCTCTTCTTCATCCTGATGATCATTCGCATGGTGCTGCAGGGCGTCGCATTCTGACGCCCGCCGGCCGGCGGTCCACCACATGGTGGGCCGCCGGTTTTCTTTGTCCCGGCCCGGTCGGGGGTGGGGTTTTCGCCCCGCATCCGACCCGCCGCCGCATATTCGGGGACGGTCGCGGGCCGGGGCGCCCGGGGGCGGCGATTGCGGTCATGTGCTCAAAGTCCCAGGTTGAGCGGGAGGTTTAGGGTTTGGGGCGGGTGTTAACCAACCGAACCCGGGTGCATCGAGGGGTTTTCGTGGTGCGCTGGACGTGTGTTGCAGGTGTGATGCCGGTAGTATGGTCCGGGAAGAAACAAGTATCGTCGTTTTTGGATCGCGTTTTCCCGCCCGGAACCCGGGCGAGAGTCCGGTTCCGACGTGCGGGTTCCCGGCCAACGATGGCGGGTGCGTCCCGTGAAAATACAGCGTCCACGAATTTTGAAGGGGAACTCTCCATGCCGCTGACTCCAGCTGATGTGCACAACGTCGCGTTCAGCAAGCCGCCGATTGGCAAGCGCGGCTACAACGAGGACGAGGTCGACCAGTTCCTCGATCTCGTCGAGGACGCGCTGGGCGAGCTGCAGGACGAAAACGCCGACCTGCGCCTGCGCGTCGAGGATCTGGAGCGCGACCTCGAGGACGCCCGCTCCGGTGCGGCCGCCCCCGCCGCGGTCCCGGCTCCCGAGGTCGACGAGACCGCGCTGCGCGCCTCCATCGAGGCCGAGCTCCGCGCCGAGTACGACCGCCGCCTGGAGGAGGAGTCCGCCCGCCTGCGCGCCGAGGCCGAGGACCGCGTCCGCGAGGCCGAGGATCGCGCCGCCGAGGCCGAGTCCCGCGCCGAGGCCGCCGGTTCCGCCGGTTCCGCCGACGCCGGCACCCAGCAGCAGGGCTTCGTGTCCGCCCCGGCCGCCGCCGACGAGCCCGCCACGGCCGACACCCACATGCAGGCCGCCCGCGTCCTGGGCCTGGCCCAGGAGATGGCCGACCGCCTCACCTCGGACGCCAAGCGCGAGTCCGACGAGATGCTGTCGATCGCCCGCACCAACTCCGAGAGCACCATCGCCGACGCCGACGCCCGCGCCGAGGAGACGCTGTCCTCCGCCCGCCGCGAGGCCGACGAGACCCTGGCCGACGCCCGCCGCCGCTCCGAGCAGATGATCTCCGAGGCGCAGACGGAGTCCGAGACCACCCTCAACGACGCCCGCCAGCGTTCCGAGCAGATGATCTCCGACGCCGACGCCCGCTCCTCGGCGACCATCAGCACCGCCCAGGAGAAGGCCGCCGAGCTGCAGGCCGATGCCGAGCGCAAGCACACCGAGATCATGACCACCGTCAACGAGCAGCGCGAGGCCCTCGAGGCCCGGATCGAGGAGCTGCACATCTTCGAGCGCGAGTACCGCACCCGCCTGAAGACCTTCCTCGAGTCCCAGCTGGAGGACCTCAACTCCCGCGAGTCCGCCGCCCCGGCCGACGGCTACAACAACTAGCCGCAACAACCGACCGGGCCGAAAGGCTCCGTGCGCGGGTCGTCGTAAAGCGACCCCGCACGCAGGCGCCCGCCCCGTTCCCGCATCGCGCGGGACACGGGGCGGGCGCTTCGCCGTTGCGTGCCGGCCCGTCTATACTTGTGGCTCGTATGCGCGATGATCCGGCAATCACCGGGGAGCGTTCCGGAAGAACGGCGCCGACCGCGCCCCGCAGTCACCAGCGGCGGGGCAGGGGACGCGCCCAGTAGAACCGGACGGGTCGGGCCCGCACAGCCCGGACGATGAGCGGGCCGCGCTCCTCCCGACGAAGGGGGAAACCGGTCAAGCGGGGTGGTACCGCGCCGGCAGGCGTCCCCGTGGCACTTTTCACCCGGCCCAGGCCGGGGACCAGCGACCATGGAGGACCAACGTGAACAAGCCCACCCCCGCAGGCGGCGCCTATCCCCGCACCGACCAGTTCGGTGACGTCTCCGGCAGCCCCAGCTTCCCGGCCCTCGAGGACCGCGTCCTCGACTTCTGGGCGTCCGACGACACGTTCCGCGCGTCGATCGACGAGCGCGACGGCGCCGAGGAGTACGTGTTCTACGACGGCCCGCCGTTCGCCAACGGCCTGCCGCACTACGGCCACCTGCTGACGGGCTACGTCAAGGACATCGTCCCGCGCTACCAGACCATGCGCGGCAAGCAGGTCAACCGCGTCTTCGGCTGGGACTGCCATGGCCTGCCCGCCGAGCTGGAGGCCGAAAAGCAGCTCGGCATCACAGACAAGGGCCAGATCGAGGACATGGGCCTGGCCAAGTTCAACGAGTACTGCGCCTCCTCCGTGCTGGAGTACACCAACGAATGGCAGGAGTACGTCACCCGCCAGGCACGCTGGGTCGACTTCGAAAACGGCTACAAGACCATGGACCCCGGGTTCATGGAGTCTGTGATGTGGGCGTTCAAGGAGCTCTACGACAAGGGCCTGATCTACCGGGGGTTCCGCGTCCTGCCGTACTCGTGGGCCGAGCACACCTCGCTGTCGAACCACGAGACCCGCCTGGACGACTCGTACAAGATGCGCCAGGACCCGACGCTGACGGTGACGTTCCCGATCACCGGCGCGGTGGCCGGGTCGGCGGGCGAGTCGACGCTGGCGGAGCATCCGGAGCTTGCCGACGCCGCCGCCCTGGCGTGGACGACCACCCCGTGGACCCTGCCGTCCAACCTGGCGCTGGCCGTGCACCCCGACGTCGAGTACTCGCTGGTCCGCGTCGGGGAGAAGGGGCTGGCCGAGTTCGTCGGCCGCACCTTCCTGCTGGCGTCCAACCTGGTCGGGTCCTTCGCCAAGGAGCTGGGCAAGGACCGCGAGGTCGTGGCCACCTACACCGGTGCGCAGCTGGAGGGCCTGACCTACCAGCCGATCTTCGACTTCTTCGCCGACCAGCCCAACGCCTTCCAGATCCTCGTGGCCGACTACGTCACCACCGAAGACGGCACCGGCATCGTCCACCAGGCCCCGGCCTTCGGTGAGGACGACATGATCACCTGCCAGCGCTACGGCATCGAGCTGGTCATCCCGGTGGACATGGACGGCAAGTTCACGTCCCTGACCCCGCCGTACCAGGGCCAGCTGGTCTTCGACGCCAACAAGGACATCATCCGCGACCTGAAGTCGGCGGTCCGCGTGGTGCGCCACCAGACCATCGAGCACTCCTACCCGCACTCGTGGCGTTCGGGCGAGCCGCTGATCTACATGGCGCTGCCGTCGTGGTTCGTGGCCGTGACCAAGTTCCGCGACCGCATGGTCGAGCTCAACCGCGAGCAGATCGAGTGGATGCCGGAGCACATGCGCGACGGCCAGTTCGGCAAGTGGCTCGAGGGCGCCCGCGACTGGAACATCTCGCGTTCGCGCTACTGGGGTTCGCCGATCCCGGTGTGGGTGTCCGACGACGACGCGTACCCGCGCGTCGACGTGTACGGCTCCCTGGAGGAGCTGGAGCGTGACTTCGGTCGCCGCCCCAAGTCGCTGCACCGCCCGGACATCGACGAGCTGGTCCGCCCGAACCCGGATGACCCGACGGGCAAGTCGATGATGCGCCGCGTGCCGGAGGTCCTGGATTGCTGGTTCGAGTCCGGCTCCATGCCGTTCGCGCAGAAGCATTACCCGTTCGAGAACAAGGAGTGGTTCGACACCCACTCGCCGGCGGACTTCATCGTCGAGTACTCGGGCCAGACCCGAGGCTGGTTCTACACGCTGCACGTGCTGTCGACGGCGCTGTTCGATCGCCCGGCGTTCAAGAAGGTCGTCGCCCACGGCATCGTGCTGGGCAACGACGGCCTGAAGATGTCGAAGTCGAAGGGCAACTACCCGAACGTCAACGAGGTCTTCCAGCGCGACGGTTCCGACGCGATGCGCTGGTTCCTGATGTCCTCGCCGATCCTGCGCGGCGGCAACCTGATCGTCACCGAGCAGGGCATTCGCGAGGGCGTGCGCCAGGCGTTGCTGCCGATGTGGAACGCCTACTCCTTCCTGCAGCTCTACGCCTCCAAGCCGGCGCAGCGGGCGACGGATTCGGACAACGTGCTGGACCGGTACATCCTGGCCAAGTTGGCGGCGACGGTGAAGGCGACGACGGCCAAGCTGGACGACACGGACATCGCCGGGGCGACCGACGAGATCCGTTGGTTCTGCGATGCCCTGACCAACTGGTACGTGCGCCGTTCCCGCGATCGTTTCTGGGCGGGCGACGAGGAGCACCCGGAGGCCTTCAACACCCTGTACACCGTGCTGGAGACCCTGACGCGCCTGGCGGCGCCGATGCTGCCGATGGCGTCGGAGGTCATCTGGAAGTCCCTGACCGGCGGCCGTTCGGTGCACCTCGAGCCGTGGCCCACCGCAGACGAGCTTTCCGACGACGCGGCGCTCGTTGCAGCGATGGATGACGTTCGTGCGGTGTGTTCGGCGTCCTCGCGGGTGCGCAAGGCGCATCAGCTGCGCAACCGTCTGCCCCTGCCGAAGCTGACGGTGGCCATCCCGGACGCGAGTGCGCTGGAGCCGTTCAAGGACATCATCCGCGACGAGGTCAACGTCGACGACGTGGTGCTGACCGAGGACGTCGCCTCCGTCGGCCGCTTCGAGGTCGCGGTGAACGCCCGGGCGGCGGGCCCGCGCCTGGGCAAGGACGTGCAGACGGTGATCAAGGCCGTGAAGTCCGGCGATTACGAGGTCGTCGACGGCGTGGTCGTCGCCGGCGGCATCGCGCTGGAGGACGGCGAGTACACCCGCCGTCTGGTCGCCGACGACGCCGAGTCCACCGCCGAGGTCGACGGCGTCGACGGCCTGGTCGTCCTGGACATGACGGTCACGGAGGAACTGGAGTCGCGCGGCTGGGCGGCCGACCGCATCCGCGGCCTGCAGGACGCCCGCAAGGCCGCCGGCCTGGAGATCACCGACCGCATCACGGTGACGGTGAACGTCCCGGCCGAGCGCGCCGAGTGGGCCGAGCGCCACAAGGACCTCATCGCCGCGGAGGTGCTGGCGACGTCGTTCGAGGTCGTCGTCGACGGTGACGCCCTGACCCACGACCTTGGCGACGGCTGCACCGCCGACGTCGTCAAGGCCTAGCCGACGGCGCGGATCGGGGAGCATCCACAGCCCCCGATCGATCGACAGTTCCACCTTCGGCCCCCGCCTCCCGAGCAGCGCTCGGCGGGCGGGGGCCGTAACGTTTCCGGCGACGGGCACCGGATGGGCCGGGCCCGCAAATGACGAGGGGGAATCGGGGATGAAGGACGAATCGGCGATGAACGACGCGGCGTGGGAGGAGTTCGTCGGCCCGGGACCGGAGGAGCTGGAGTACCTGGGCACGGTCGATGCCGTGGCGCGGTTGCTGGAGGAGGAGTTCGGGCCGGGCAAGACGTGGCCGTGGACGTGGGCGCGCCGGGCGGACATCGCCGAATGCATCATCGACGCGGTGTTTTCCGTGCGGGCGCGCAACGCCGACGTGGATCGGATCGTCGACCGGTGGCGGCACTGGCAGATGGAGGAGGGCATCGCGGCGGTCACGGCGTGGGATCTGGCCGTGGCGCTGCGCAACCTGCCGGGGCTGAAGGGCACCGGGCCCATCCGCGGGCCGGAGGAGGAGCCCGCCGCGCGTCGCCCGGTGTTCCCGCGCAACCGCATTGCGGGGCGGCTGAAGACGACGATCGCCGAGGAAGCGGCCACGGTGCTCGACGACGCGGGCATCGTGGGCCTGGAGAGCTTCCGCCGACGCCTGCGCATCAGCCCGATGGCCCTGCGCAACGAATGGACGAGCGTGCACGGATTGGGGGAGACGTCGTTTTGCCACATGCGCCTGCTCGCCGGCTCCGATGCGTTGGATCCGGGAGTGCGGGTGCTGCGGTACCTGGGAATGGGCAGGGCGGTGCCGGTGTCGTGGGCCAAGGACGTCATCGTCGGTGTCGCGGATGCGATGGATGTGCCGCCGGTGGCGGTCGAGTACGCGCTGTCGCTGGTGGCCGCACGCTCCCACGTGCGGTCGGCGAAAAAGGACGCGGATGCGGTGCGGGGAGGGCGACGGGACCTCGACGTCGCGTGATGCGTCGGACGGAGCCCGCGCAGGACCGGTCGATGCGCGGCGCCTATGCTGGGCAATCATGCATCGCTGGGTCCTCCACATCGACATGGACGCGTTCTACGCGTCCGTCGAACAGCTGACCCGGCCGACGCTGCGGGGCCGGCCGGTGCTGGTCGGCGGCGTCAGCGGCCGTGGAGTCGTCGCCGGCTGCTCCTACGAGGCCCGCGCCCACGGCGCCCATTCGGCCATGCCGATGATGCAGGCCAGACGGCTCATGCCGCCTGGCGCCGTCGTCGTCGGCCCCCGCAAGGGCATCTACGGACCCGTGTCGCGGCGGGTGTTCTCCATCATCCGCGACCGGGTTCCCGTGGTCGAGCAGCTCAGCGTCGACGAGGCGTTCATGGAGCCCGCCGAACTCGTCGGCGCCGACGCCGCGACGGTGGAGGAATGGGCCCAACGGCTGCGGGCCGACATTCGCGACCAGACGGGCCTGCCGTCGTCGATCGGGGCGGGGCCGGGCAAGCAATTCGCCAAGATCGGTTCGGGGCTGGCGAAACCGGATGGGGTCTACATCATCGAAAGGTCCCGGCAGCACGAACTGCTGGACCCGCTGCCCGTCGGCAAGCTCTGGGGAGTCGGGCCGGTGTCCGAAGCCAAGCTGAAGGCGCAGGGCGTGGAAACCATCGCCGACTTCGCGGCCCTCAAGCCGCGCGACGTGGAACTCACCCTGGGGCGCACGGTCGGGCCCGCGCTGCAGCTGCTGGCCCGCGGCATCGACGACCGGCCGGTGAAGGAACGGGACATCGCGAAGTCCATTTCCGCCGAATACACCTACCCGCGCGACCTCGAATCCATGGCGCAGGTGCATTCGGCCATCGAGCGCGCCGGGCACAAGGCCCACGGGCGGCTGCTTTCCGACGGCCGCGGCGCCCGCACCATCACCGTCAAGGTGCGGTTGTCCGATCTGAGCTTGCACACGAGGTCGGAGACGCTGCCGTACGCGACGCAGGACGCGGAGACGCTGCTGTCGGTGGCCCACCGGCTGGCGTTCGACCCGGCCTCGATCGGTCCGGTGCGGCTGGTGGGCGTGGGACTGTCCGGACTCGACGCGACGATGCAGTCGGTTCTTTTCCCGGAATTGGATCGCGGCCACGTCGTGGAGGACACCGTCCCGGGCCTGGCCGACGTGCCCGCCGGGCTGGTGGAGCTCACCGGCGACGGCACGCTGCCCACGTTTCGCACCTCGGATTCGAAGTGGGCGCCGACCTCTGACGTCCACCACCCCGAATACGGGCACGGGTGGGTGCAGGGGGCGGGCCACGGGGTGGTGTCGGTGCGTTTCGAGTCGCGGACGACGGGGCCGGGCCGCGCAATCAGCCTGGCCGAGGACGACCCGGACCTGCGCGAATGCTCGCCGCTGTGCAGCCTCGACTGGGAGGACTGGTTCACCGAGCATGACGACGCCGCCGAATGGGCGGACCAACCGCCCAAGGAAACCGGCGCGCCGGCGGATGCCGCCGACCCCGGGGCGACGGGCGAAAACCCGGAGGCCCGGAACCCGAATCCCTAGAACAGGGTCTGCGGGTGCACGCCGGCGGCGATGGCGGCGGCGAGGATGATGCGCGCCTGCGGGGCATGGACGCAGCCGGAACCGACGACGCCGCGGGCGGCCAGCGTCGCGCCACCGCCGGCGCCGCCGTAGCTGCCGTGGACGTCGCCGCGGGGCACGCGGGTGCACATGACCACCGGGATGTCCGCCTCCAGCGCGCGGCCGATCGCCGCGGCCATGTCGGTGCCGACGTTGCCGGCGCCCATGCCCTCGACGACCAGGCCCGCGGCGCCGGCGTCGACTGCGGCGTCGACGAACGTCCCGTCGCTTCCGGCGTGCGCGGCGATGATGTCCACGCGGACGTCGGAAAGCTCCTTGAGGGGCAGGGGAGCGGGGCGCACCGGATCCTCGGGGGCGTTGGTGGCGAAGCCCAGCTCATCGGTGGTGTGCCACTTCACGGCGCCGCGCACGGGCAACACCGCGTGGCCGAAGACGATGAGCACGCCGATGCCGCGGGCGGAGGCGTCCATCGCCACGACCATGGCCTCGAAGAGGTTGTTCGGGCCATCGGCCTCCGGGTGGTCGGCCGGTTTCTGCGAGCCGGTGAAGACGACCGGACGTTCGTCGGCGTGGAAGACGTCGACGGCCATCGCAGTCTCCTCCATCGAGTCCGTGCCGTGCGTGACGACGATTCCGTCGACGGAGGGATCGGCGAAGACCTCGTGGATGACGGCGTTGAGTTCGTCGACGTCCGCCAGGGTCATCGACGCGGAGTCGAGGTGGGCGACTTCGCGGACCTCGATTTCGACGGAACCGGCGGGGAACCGGTCGGCGATCGGACGGACCAGCGATTCCCCGTCGAGGGTGGGCAGCAGATGCCCCTGTCGGTCGCTGGTGCAGGCGATCGTTCCGCCGGTGGTCAGGACGACGAGGCGGGCGGGCGTGGCATCGGTGTCGGACATGCGCTCCACTCTACGGAGGTGCCGACGGGTGTAGAATCGTCGGGCGTACCGAATAAACCGGAAACACCGCCAAAGGATCCCGGGCCCGGCCGTCGGCCCGCCCGGTCCGATGAGGAGTGACATGAAGTTCCACCGAAGCCTGACCGCGACGCTGATCGCGGGCGTCACCGCACTGAGCCTCGCGGCGTGCGGCGATGACGGGGAGGGCACCGACGAGTCCACCTCGGCCACCACGACGTCGACGGCGGAGGTTGCGGCGTTCCCGACGGCCATGGAGCTCAACGACATCCTGGCCCGCGCCACCGACCCGAACCTGCCGATCGAGGAGAAGACCCAGACCGTCGAAAACGGCGAGGAAGCCGCGGAGCTTTTCGACGTCATGACGCGCTCGAAGGAGGAGTCGGGTGCGACCCTCGAGGTCGTGGAGCCGGTGCTGCCCGGTTACACCCCCGACTCCGTGCTGGCGGGCGTGAACTTCATCCTGCCGGAGCAGGAGCCCCAGCTGATCGAGAGCGTCGAGTTCCGCAACGTCGACGGCCAGTGGAAGCTGTCGCAGACGTGGGCGTGTGAGCTGGTGAAGAACGTCGCCCCGGACCAGGTGCCGCCGATGTGCCTGCCGGAGGGCGTCGAGCCCCCGCCGCCGGCCGAGGAGGACCCGGCCGCGCCGGACGCTCCGCCGGCCGAGCCCGCGCCGGATGCTCCGCCGGCTGAACCGGCTCCGGAAGCCCCGCCGGCCGAGCCCGCCCCCGAGGCTCCTCCGGCTCCGGAGGCTCCCCCGGCCGAACCGGCCCCGGAGGCCCCGCCGGCCTAAGTCCGGCTACTTGCCGAACTGCACGGCCCGGTGGAACTGCTGGACGATGCGGGCATCGGGGCCCATGCCGTCGCCGGTGTCCGCGTCCGTCCGCTCGCCGTAGGTGATCGTGGTGACGTAGTCGATGAGGCCCGCGGTCGGCAGCGGAGAGCCGAGGTCGATGGACAGCTCACCGGTGCGGGTCTCGGTGCCGGAGTCGACGACGTGCAGGGTCAGGCCGTCGCCGGCGTCGAGCGCGGTGACGGTGGGGGACTGTTCGACCTCGACGTCGAGCTCCACGTCGTCTCCGTCGCGGGACTCGAGGGTGAAGGTCAGCGTCTGGCGCTGCGAGGAATCGCCGCCGACGTGGCTTTCCACGGTCCAGACCGCGCCGGGGGCGATGGGCTCGGAGGGGAAGACGATGGGCAGCCGCGCCCATTGCAGCAGCGCCGCCTCGGTGCCGGCGCGGGCGGTGTCGGTGGACTCCTCGGGGGCGCCGACGCGCAGTTCGAGCATGCGGCCGGCGGCGTCGCCGTCCCACATCGCCACGAACCCTTCGGCGGTGGCGATGTCGTCGTTGAGTTCGGCGTTGGAGCCGAAGGGCACGCCGAGCTCGGCTTCGGCGGAGCGTTCGTCGCCGGTGCCGGAGGCGGTGACGGTGACGGGCATCTCCAGGCGGGTGTCCGGGGTCGTGGAGTTGGCCGACTCGTCCGCGCCGTCGCCCTCGGCGCGCTGGGTGAAGCCCTGGGTGACGATGATCGACGTTTCCTGCGTCGCCCCGTCATCGGCCCATTCGACGACGTCGGCGGCACCGTCGCCCGCGTCGACGAGGGTGACCGTCGGGATTTCCAGCGGCACCGGGGCGGTCTCGGGCGTGGAGTCGGAGCCGCAGCCCGACAGGACCAGGCCGGCGGCGAGCAACATGGGGGCAAGGCGACGCATCTTCACCCGGTCCAGGCTACCTTCGCCGGGCCGTTGGCCCCGAACGGGGGACATGGGCGATGATGGGCGGGTGACCAATTCCCGCACCCCAGGATCAGCGACGAGTTCCCCGCCCGGCCCCGCCCCCGCTCGGCGGTGGTCGGATCGGCGCCCGAAGCGCGGGCTGCTGGCCGCGACGGTGGCGGCGGTGGCCGTGGTCGACCAGGTGACGAAGATCATCGCGGTCGACGCGTTGGAGGGCGAGCCTCCGGTGGACGTGATCGGGCAGTGGTTCCAGTTGACGCTGCTGCGCAACCCCGGTGCGGCCTTTTCCATGGGCACGGAGTCGACGTGGTTGTTCACCACGATCCAGATCGCGTTCATCGTCGCCGTGGCCGTCGGTTCGAAGTGGCTGCGCACGCCGTGGCCGGCGGTGTCGGCGGGGCTCATCGCCGGTGGCGCGGCGGGCAACCTCATCGACCGGCTGTTCCGCGATCCGTCGTTTTACTTCGGGCACGTGGTCGACTTCCTGTCGGTGCGCGGTTTCGCCGTGTTCAATCTCGCCGATGCCGCGATCACCGTGGGCGTGATCATGTTGGCGGCGTGGATCATGTTCTCCTCGGACGTCGACGAACTCGTGGGGGATTCCGCGGACGAGGGCGACGGGGATGAGGCGGGCGCCGTCGCAAAGCGTGACGACGACCAGCTGGACGCCGACCACCGCGAGCGAGGGGAGAGTGGCGTCGATGCGTGAGACCAGGCAAATGCCCGTGCCGCCGGGGTTGGCGGGGATGCGCGTGGACGCCGGGCTGGCCAAGCTGCTGGGCCTGTCGCGCACCGCGGCCGCCGAGCTGGCGGCAGCCGGAGACGTGCAGATCGACGGTGCGACCGTCGGCAAATCGGACCGGTTGCAGGAAGACGCGTGGCTGTTGGTGCTGCTGCCCGAGGTAAAGGCGCCGTTGATGCCCAAGGAGGAACTCGTCGAGGGCATGGACGTGCTCTACCACGACAGTGACCTGGTGGCCGTGCACAAGCCCGTCGGCGTCGCCGCCCACCCGTCGGTGGGGTGGACGGGGCCGACCGTCATCGGTGGCCTGGCCGCGGCGGGGTTCCGCATCTCCACGTCGGGCCCTCCGGAGCGGCAGGGAATCGTGCAGCGCCTAGACGTCGGGACCTCCGGCGTGATGGTCGTGGCCTGCTCCGAACGCGGGTACTCGGTGCTCAAGCGGGCGTTCAAGAACCGCGAGGTGACCAAGACGTACCACGCGCTGGTGCAGGGCCACCCCGATCCGTCGTCGGGCACCATCGACGCCGCCATCGGCCGGCACCCGTCTGCCGGGTGGCGCTTCGCCGTTCGCCGCGACGGCAAACCCGCGGTGACGCACTACAAGACCCTGGAGGCCTTCGCCCCCGCGACGTTGCTGGAGGTCGGGCTGGAAACCGGCCGCACCCATCAGATCCGCGTGCATTTCTCCGCCCTCAACCACCCGTGCTGCGGCGACCCGATGTACGGCTCCGACGAGGCGCTGTCCGAGAAGCTCGGCCTGACCCGCCAGTGGCTCCACGCGGTGTCCGTCGGGTTCCGGCACCCGGCCGACGGGCGCTGGATGGAAATCGACTGCCCGTACCCCGATGACCTGCAGCACGCCCTCGACGTGCTGAGGGCGCAGTGAGCCGCCACCGGGCCCCGGAGCCCGAGAAGAAGTCCGGCGAGGGCGTCGGCCCGGTCGCGGCGGCCATTTCCCTCGTGTGCGTGATCGGCCTGGCCGTCGTGCTGGTGGTCATGGCCGGGTCCGACCGGGTCCACGGCCCCATGAACGTCAACGGCGACGTCGTCGGCGTCGAATCCGGCGAGCCCCTCGCCGACTATGCGGCGCGTGCCTCGGAGTCGCTGCGCACACCGCCGCCGCTGGCCGACGGGTCCACCGCCGACGTCAACGCACGCCACTGGGCGCTGGTGTCCTTCGACCCGCCGGCCGACGCCGCCACCGCCGCAGCCGCCGTCGACGGCATCGACGGGTTGCGCGTGGGCACGATGTTCGTCGGGCCAACCGTTTCGCGCAGCCTGCCCGAACCCGTCGCCGGCACCACCCGCGCCGACGTCTTCGCCCGCGAACTCGACCTGATCGGACGCTCCGCCGGAATCGCCGCCGAGGGCGACCACGGCGTCGGGATCACCGGCCTGCTCGTGCGCGGCACCCTCGGCCAGCTCCGGTCGATCGAGGGCCGCCCCGGCGTCGTCGCCGTCGAGGCGCTGGCCGCCGACGCGGTCATCGGGCGTTTCGGCGTCCGGCCGCTGCCGCTGCCCGAACCGGAACCGGCACCCGATATGGTGGCGCCGTGATTCAGACCTTCCTCGCTTATCTGCTGTGGGGCGGGTTCCCCCTGTATTTCCCGCTCCTGCAACCGGCCGGTCCGGTGGAGATCCTCGCGCACCGGTTCGTGTGGACCCTCGTCGTCATGGCCATCCTGCTGCTGGTCATGCGCAAGTGGCGGGAGCTGCGCGAAGCCTCGGCGCGGACCTGGCTGGTCGTCGCGGCGGCGTCGTTCGTCATCGCCATCAACTGGGGCGTGTACGTCTACGCCGTCAACACCGGCCACATCGCCGAAGCCGCGTTGGGTTACTTCATCAACCCGCTGGTCTCCGTGCTGCTGGGCGTGGTCTTCCTCAAGGAGAGCCTGTCGCCGCTGCAGAAGCTGTCGGTGGCCATCGCCACCGTTTCGGTGATCGTGCTGACCATCGGCGTCGGCAGGCCCCCGATCCTGGCCCTGCTGTTGGCCTTCAGCTTCGGCTTCTACGGTCTGCTGAAAAAGCAAGTCCGTCTGTCGGCGACGGCGTCGCTGACGGCGGAGTCGCTCATCATGGCGCCGCTGGCCGTCGCCTACCTGATCTACCTGGGGCGCCAGGGCACGGGCACCTTCACCACCCACGGCATCGGACACGCGCTGCTGCTGATGTCGGCCGGCGTCGCCACGGCGCTGCCGCTGCTGCTGTTCGGCATCGGCGCGAAGAAGATCCCGCTGACCACCGTCGGCCTGATGCAGTACATGACGCCGATGATGCAGATGTTCATCGCCGTCTTCATCGCCGGCGAACACCTCGAGCCCATCCGTTGGGTCGGTTACGTCATCATCTGGGTGGCCGTGGCCGTCTTCGTCGCCGACATCGTGCTGCGCCACGGCCGCACGCGCCGGCGCCGTCGGGTCGAACCCCTCGCCGCAGACGACGACGGGGAGTGACGACGGGTAGCAGCGTCCGCGGCCCGGTGGGTGGCGTCGGCAACCCACCGGGGCTCCACGGCTAACCCTCGAACAGGCCGCGCAGGTGATCGTTGAGGAACACGCCGTCCGGATCCACCCGGCGGCGCAGCTCCGCGACGTCGTCGAAAAGCGGGTACCGCTCGCGCAACTGCTCGGCGCCCAACGTGTGCAACTTGCCCCAATGCGGACGGCCGCCCGCGGCGAGGAAAATCGGCTCGAGCAACTTGAAGTACTCGCGGTAATCCTCGCGGTAGTAGCGGTGGACGGCGATGTACGCGCTGTCGCGGCCGTAGGCGGTGGACAGGGCGACGTCATCGCCCTTGGCGGCGCGGATCTCCATGGGGAACGACACCCAGGCGCGGTGGCGGTCGATGGTGCGGCGTACCTCGTCGAGGACCTCCGGCAGCGACTCCAGCGGCACGGCGTACTCCATCTCGGAGAAGCGGACGCGGCGCGGCGAGACGAACACCTTGTGGGCGTCGTCGACGTAGCGGCGGGTGGTGACGGTCTTCGCGGCGAGGGCGTTGAGGCGGCGGGTCAGCTTCGGGGTGGCCTTCGCCAGCTCGCAGACGGCCATCAGTCCGGCGTTGTTGATGACCTCGTCGGAGATGAACTCCCCGGCCCGGTCCAGCAGGCCGGAGGTGGGGGAGCCGTCGGCGTTTTCGATGCCGGGCAGGCGGGTGTTTTCCTTGACCAGTGCCAAGTCGGTGCCGGGGAACCAGTAGAACTCCATGTGGTCGACGGCGGCGACGCGTTCGGGGAAGGTGCGCCGGACCTCGTCGAAGTCCTCGGCGTGTTCGTCGGCGGCCAGGCGGAACGCGGGCACGCTTTCCAGGGTCAGTTCGGTGAGCACGCCGAAGACGCCCAGGCCCAGGCGGGCCAGGCGGAACAGTTCGCCGGCGACGCCCGGCGCGCCCTCGTAAGCGTGGATTTCCTCGCCGTCGGCGCCGACGATGCGGAAACCCTTGACCATGCCGGCGAAACCGGTGAAGCCCAGTCCGGTGCCGTGGGTGCCGGTGGACACCGCGCCGGCCACCGCCTGCGGGTCGACGTCGCCCTGGTTGGCCAGCGCCAGACCCTGCGGGCGGAGGATGCCGGGCACGTCGCGCAGTCGGGTGCCGGCGCGCAGGGTGATGGTGCCGGCGTCGTCGTCGCGGCCGACGAAACCGGCCATGTTGTCCAGTTGGATCCGGTGGCCGTCGGTGACGGCGACGGGCGTGAAGGAATGCCCCGCGCCCAGGGGGCGCACCGTGCTTTGCGACGACCTGGCGTCACGGATGATGCGGCCGATTTCCCCGGCATCGGCCGGTTGGTGGACGGTGCCGGGCACGCAGGTCTGGGTGCGCGCCCAGTTGCTCCACTGCTTGTCCTTCACGAGTAGATCAGTCCCTTCCCTCGGTAGGTGGCCCAGCGGCCGACGATGGCGCCGTCGGAGACGACGATGGCGGTGTTGGCGTGTTCGGCGGTTTCGCCGGCCTTGGTGTGGCGGAACCACACGGGGGCGCCGATGCGCAGGGTGTGCGCGGCGTCGCCGGTCAGCGGGGTCTGCACTTCGCCGGGGCCTTCGTCCGGGGCGTAGGCCAGGCCGGCGGGGAACACGGGGCTGGGCAGGCGGTCTCGGCCGGCCGGTCCCGACGCGATGCGGCCGCCGCCGGCGACGGTGACGGTGTTCTTCTTCGGGCGCCTGACGACGGGCAGGACGAACCAGCTGGCCGGCCGCAGGGTGAAGGCGCGGTAGTTGTCGAACAGCGTCGGTGCGACGAATCCGGATCCGGCGGCGGCCTCGGTGACGGCGGGTTCCGCGCACGTCGACTCCAGCGAGCCGGTGCCGCCGCCGTTGACCAGCTCGAGCGGGCCGACGACCGCTTCGACGGCGGCGACGACCTTCGCGCGACGGGTCGCCAACTCCTTGCGGGCGAGCTTCTGCATCACCCGGATGGCCGCGTCGCGGGGGCCGGTGCCGGCGTCGCCGACGCCGGCGATGTGGCCTTCGTACATCATCACTCCGATGACCCGCAGCCCCGGCGTGGAATCGACGGCGCGTGCCAGATCGGCCGCCTGGCGGGGCGAGTGCGTGGGCGAGCGCAGCGTGCCGACGTGCACGCCGGGGGCGGGCCGCCACGACGCGTCGACGTCGAGGCACACGCGCAGCGGCGCATCCTCCGACGCGTGGCGGGCCACCGCGGGCAGCTGCTCGGCGGAATCGACCATGATCGCGATGGCGGCGCGGGCGTCGGCGTCGGCGGCCAACTCGGCCAGCGCCTCGTCATCGGCCGTGGGGTAGGCGACGAGGATGTCGTCGCTGATTCCTTCGGCGTGCAGCATGAGCGCTTCGGGCAGCGTATAGGCGAGCACCCCCTGGAAACCGGGCTTTGCCAGGACGTGCTTGATCAGCTCGGGGATCCGCAGCGACTTCGACGCCACGCGGATCGGCGTTCCGCCGGCGCGGCGGAGCATGTCCTCCGCATTGGCGTCGACGGCGTCGAGGTCGACGACGAGGGCGGGCAGGCGCTCGTCGGCGACCGCAGCCCGGAGCCGCCGGGGCACGGGGTCGGATGCGGGGAGGGCCGGTGCATTCATGCGGGGAAGGTTACTCCCCGAAAACGAAAGATGCGGACGAATCGACCAAGATCGTCAACGCCGCAGGGGTGTCGGGGCGGCGAACGCGGTGAAGGTCGACGTCGTAAAGCGAAAAAGCCCCGCATCACCCGACGGTGATGCAGGGCCCGGGCCCGGCGATCGGGCGCCGTGGACGGTTAAACGAGCCAGCTGTAGCGGGTCGCGTCGGTCTCCGAGGAGACGACGTCGCCGTCGGCGAGGTAGCCGGCCGCGACCGGGCGGCGGTCCATCGAGGCGATGGCGTTGTTCAGGGCCTGGGCCGGGAAGAGGGAGTAGACGCCATCGGGCATGGGCGCGAACATCGCATGTCCTTTCCTTGGAGGGGCCGGCCGGGGGATCCGGCCGGGTACGCATCGCCGGAAGTTGCCCCGGCAAAAACGTGAGGATGCGCTCAAGTATGGGGAGGGGCGGGCGAATTGTAAAGTTGCGGCGCAGTGACCTTGCACACGTATCGGAACATGCATATATGCAGGTAGGGGTTGGTTTTTGTTCTAGCTTTGCGGCCATTGGCCCCCGATCCGGGCCACCGCCTACAATCCGGAGCCATGGCCAACTCCAGTTTCGTGCATCTCCACAACCACACCGAGTACTCGATGCTGGACGGGATGGCGAAGATCGACCTGCTGGCCGACGAGGTCTCGCGGCAGGGCATGCCGGCGGTCGGCGTCACCGACCACGGCAACATGTTCGGCTCCAACGCCTTCTACCGGCAGATGAAGGCCAAGGGCGTCAAGCCGATCATCGGCATCGAGGCGTACATGGCGCCGGAGAGCCGCTTCAACAAACAGCGCATCCAGTGGGGCGAGCCGCACCAGAAGGGCGACGACGTCTCCGGCCGCGGCTCCTACCTGCACCAGACCATGCTCGCCGAAAACGTGCAGGGCCTGCACAACCTCTTCTACCTGTCGTCCATGGCCTCCTACGAGGGGCAGATGGGCAAATACCCGCGCATGGACGCCGAGATCATCGCCGAACGCGCCGAAGGCATCATCGCCACCACCGGCTGCCCCTCCGGCGACGTGCAGACCCGACTGCGGCTCGGCCAATTCGACGAAGCGCTCGCCGCCGCCGGAATGTGGCAGGACATCTACGGCAAGGACAACTACTTCCTCGAGCTCATGGACCACGGGCTCGACATCGAAACCCGCGTGCGCTCCGAGCTGCTCGAAATCGGCCGCAAGCTCAACCTGCCGCCCGTGGTCACCAACGACTGCCACTACGTCACCCGCGACCAGGCCAAGACCCACGAGGCTCTGCTGTGCGTGCAGACCGGCAAGACCCTGCACGACCCCGACCGCTTCAAGTTCGACGGCGACGGCTACTACATCAAGTCCGCCGCCGAAATGCGCGACACCTGGGACCACCTGGTGCCCGACGCCTGCGACAACACCCTGCTCATCGCCGAACGCGTCGGCGACTACGACGAAATCTGGGAAGAGCACCCGCATGACCGCATGCCCAAGGCCGACGTGCCGGAGGGCGAAACGCCGACGACGTGGCTGCGCCACCAGGTCATGGAGGGCCTGAAGAAGCGCTTCGAGGGCGCCGAGGTGCCGGAGGAGTACATCCGCCGCGCCGAATACGAAATCGAGGTCATCGACGGCAAGGGCTACCCGTCGTACTTCCTCATCGTCGCCGACATCATCGCCCACGCCCGCGACATCGGCATCAAGGTCGGTCCGGGCCGTGGTTCGGCTGCGGGTTCGCTGGTCGCATACGCCACGTGGATCACCAACATCGACCCCATCGAGCACGGTCTGCTGTTCGAGCGATTCCTCAACCCCGAGCGTCCCTCGGCGCCGGACATCGACATCGACTTCGACGACCGCCGCCGAGACGAAATGATCCGCTACGCCGCCGACAAGTGGGGCGAGGACAAGGTCGCGCAGGTGGTGACCTTCGGCACCGTGAAGACGAAGCAGGCGATCAAGGACTCCGCGCGCGTCCAGTTCGGCCAGCCCGGCTACCAGATCGCCGACCGCATCACCAAGGCCCTGCCGCCGCCGATCATGGCCAAGGACATCCCGCTCTCCGGCATCGTCGACCCCTCCCACGAGCGCTACGGCGAGGCCGCGGAAGTCCGCCAGCTCATCGAAACCGATCCCGACGTCGCGCGGATCTACGAAACCGCCCGCGGCCTGGAGGGAGTGGTGCGCCAGACCGGCGTGCACGCCTGCGCCGTCATCATGGCGTCGGTTCCGCTGCTCGACCACATCCCCATGTGGAAACGCGCCGCCGACGGGGCGATCATCACCGGCTGGGACTACCCGGCGTGCGAGGCCATCGGCCTGCTGAAGATGGACTTCCTGGGGCTGCGCAACCTCACGGTCATCGGCGACTGCCTGGAGAACATCGAGTCCAACCGCGGCGAGCACATCGACCTGGACACCCTCGACGTCGTCGACGACCCGACGTACGAACTGCTGGCCCGCGGCGACACGCTCGGCGTGTTCCAGCTCGACGGCGGCGGCATGCGGGAGCTGCTCAAGCGCATGCGCCCGACCGAGTTCAACGACATCGTCGCCGCCCTCGCGCTGTACCGCCCCGGCCCGATGGGCGTCAACGCCCACTGGGAGTACGCCGACCGCAAGAACGGCGTCAAGCCGATCGTGCCCATCCACCCCGAGCTCGAGGAACCCCTGCAGGAGATCCTCTCCGAGACCTACGGCCTCATCGTCTACCAGGAGCAGATCATGAGGATCTCGCAGAAGGTGGCGAACTACACCGCCGGCCAGGCCGACGGTTTCCGCAAGGCCATGGGCAAGAAGAAGCCCGAGGTGCTCGAAAAGGAGTTCATCAACTTCGAGGCCGGGATGAAGGCCAACGGGTACTCGGACGCGGCGATCAAGACGCTGTGGGACACGATCCTCCCGTTCGCCGGATACGCGTTCAACAAATCGCACGCCGCCGGTTACGGCCTGGTGTCCTTCTGGACCGCGTACCTGAAGGCCAATTACACCGCCGAGTACATGGCTGCGCTGCTGACGTCGGTGTCGGACAACAAGGACAAGTCCGCCATCTACCTGTCGGACTGCCGTCACCTGGGCATCCGCGTCCTGTCGCCGGACGTCAACGAGTCGGCCATGAACTTCCAGTCCGTGGGCGAGGACATCCGTTTCGGCCTCGGCGCGATCCGCAACGTCGGCCGCGACGTCGTCGACTCGATCATCGCCACGCGCCGGGAGAAGGGCGCGTTCAAGGACTTCTCCGACTACCTGGACAAGATCGACACGCTGCCGTGTTCGAAGCGCGTGACGGAGTCGCTGATCAAGGGCGGCGCCTTCGACTCGATGGGCCACCCGCGCAAGGGCCTGACGCTCATCCACGAAGACGCCGTCGATGCGGCGCTGCCGACGAAGAAGGCCGCCGACAAGGGCCAGTTCGATCTGTTCGCCGACTTCGGTGGAGGAGACGAACCCGGCGAGGACGCCGACAACGTCTTCCAGGTGAAGATCCCGGAGGAGAACTGGGAGCGCAAGCACGAGCTGGCGCTGGAACGCGAAATGCTGGGTCTCTACGTGTCGGGTCACCCGCTCGACGGCTTCGAGGAATCGTTGGCGCAGCAGACCGACACGGCGATCACGACGATCGTCGGCGGCGAAGTCCCGCACAACACCGAGGTCGTCATCGGCGGCATCATCTCCAGCGTGGATCGCCGCGTGAACAAGGACGGTCTGCCGTGGGCGATCATCGGCCTGGAAGACCACAACGGCGCGTCGGTGGAGGTTCTCGCCTTCCCGCGCACCTACGCGATGGTGTCCACGCTGGTCGCCGAAGACGCGATCGTGCTGGTCCGCGCCCGGGTCCAGTACCGCGACGATCGCCTGTCCATCGTCTGCGATGACCTGAAGGTCCCGGACCTGGGGCTCAACGGGGCGGGCAGCCCGATCCGGTTGACCATGCGCACCGATCAATGCACGCCGGAGAACATCGCCAAGCTCAAGTCCGTGCTGGTGAACAACAAGGGCGATTCGGACGTGTACCTGAATCTCATGGAGGGCAACAATTCCACGTTGATGGTGCTCGGCGAGCATCTGCGCGTGACCAAGTCGGCGAGCCTGTTCGGCGACCTCAAGGCGACGATGGGCACGGGGATCCTGGGATAGCCCGGCAGAAGGGCCGACTCGCCGGCGCCGTCCCCACAGGAGCGTCCCCACAGGGGGAGGGGGAGGGGACGTCGGTGGCTTCGGCACCGCCGGTCCCGAACCGGGGGCGTCCGTCAGCTCCAGCCGTAGCGATCCGCGGTGATGTAACCCGACGTGCCCGACAGGTCGTCGGTGAACGTCATGCGGCCGGAATCGCTGAGGTCGAAGATGATGCCCCTGACCTCGTAGCGGCCGCCGGCGTCGACCTCCTCGACGTCGAGGTCGGCCATGTTGGCATTTGCCTGCATCGCCTGGATGCTTTCGGCGTTCATGTCGAAGCTGAGCGAATTCGCGGGGCCGGGGCCGGTCGTCGGCGTCCATTCGGCGGTGCCCTGGCAGTTGAGGAACGCCTGCTGTCCGACCCAGCACATCATGCCGATGTCGTCGATCTCGAATGCGATGCCGTCGGCATCGATCTTGGTGACGTCGCCGGACCCGGCGTCGGCGGAATCGTCGTCCGAGTCGGATTCGTCGCCGGTGCCCGACTGCTCGGACGTGCTCGTCTCCTCGGTGGTGGGCGACGGCTGCTCGGAGGTTCCCTCCGCGGCGGTTTCGGTGACGGTGGTGGTTGCGTCGGCGGCGTCGCCGGAATCGGAGCATGCGCCGAGGACGAGGGCGGAGACGGCGAGGATGGCAGCGGCGCTGCGGCGGGAGACGGCGTAAGCGTTCATGGCGCCGACGTTACTGTTCGCGCCGAAACGATTGTCGGATTCAGCGGCGATGGGGTACCCGATAGTCGATTTCCGCCTGCGCATTTGGGCGCCGCCCGACTCCGTTCCATCCAGTGGACCCCGCGTTCCACTTCCCGTCGGCGGTGCGAGTATCGTCTACGGCCATGAACGCTTCTTCCGCGCCGTCCACCGACACCGCCCGCCGTCTCGTCCACGCGGCGGACATCCAGGAAGCGCAGGCCAGGATTTCGTCGGTCATCGCCCCGACGCCGCTGCAGTTCTGCCCGCGGCTGAGCGAGGAAACGGGGGCGAAGGTCTTCCTCAAGCGCGAGGACCTGCAGGACGTGCGGTCGTACAAGATCCGCGGGGCCTACAACGCGATGGTGCAGCTCACCGATGAGGAGCGCGCCGCCGGCGTGGTCGCCGCATCGGCCGGCAACCACGCCCAGGGCGTCGCCTACGCGTGCCGCACCCTGGGGGTGAAGGGCCGCATTTTCGTGCCCAATCAGACGCCGAAGCAGAAGCGCGACCGCATCGCGTACCACGGCCGCGACGCGGTGGAGATCATCGTCACCGGCGACAGCTTCGACGAGGCGTCGTCGGCCGCCCGCGCCGACGCGCAGGAGTCGGGGGCGACGGTCATCGAGCCGTTCGATTCCTTCAACACCGTCGTCGGCCAGGGCACGGTCGCCGCGGAGATCGTGGCGCAGCTGTCCGGCCAGGGGCTGACCCCCGACACCGTGTGCGTGCCGGTCGGCGGCGGCGGCCTGCTCGCGGGGGTGACCAGCTACTTCGCGGACATGTCGCCGCGCACCGCCATCGTCGCGGTCGAGCCGGCGGGGGCTGCGTGCCTCACCGCCGCGATGGCCGCCGACGAGCCGGTCGAGCTGCCGTCCATCGATCCCTTCGTCGACGGCGCGGCGGTGAAGAAGCTCGGCGAGCTGCCGTACCAGATCGTCGACCGCAATCGTTCGCGCATTCACACGATCATCGCCCCCGAGGGCGCGGTGTGCGTGGCGCAGCTGGACCTGTACCAGAACGAGGGCATCATCGCCGAGCCCGCCGGTGCGCTGTCGGTCGCCGCGCTCGACCAGATCAACGCCCGTCCCGGCGAGGTCGTCGTGTGCATCATCTCCGGCGGCAACAACGATGTGCTGCGGTATGCGGAGATCATGGAGCGCTCCCTGGTCTACCGCGGCCTGAAGCACTACTTCCTGGTGAACTTCCCGCAGAAGCCGGGCCAGTTGCGCATGTTCCTCAACGAGATCCTCGGCCCGGACGATGACATCGCGTTGTTCGAGTACCTGAAGCGCAACAACCGCGAGACGGGTGCGGCCCTGGTGGGCATCGAGTTGCGCAATGCGTCGGATCTCGATGCGTTGATGGACAGGATGGACGCGTCGCCGTTGGAGTGCCGCCGGTTGCTGCCGGGCACCCCGGAGTACGACTTTTTGACGTAATCCTCGTCACGCGGGCGTTTTTCGGTTGGTGGGGGCGTGTAAACCGCTGTTACGCTGTGCAGTGCACTTGAGACGACTGGCCCCGCGGTGACCACGCCGCGGGGTCGGCCTGACGAAGACCCCTGCTTTCCAGGCGGGAGGACGGTGGCCCCGCATGCGCGGGTGAATGCCGGGGAGGACCCCGGCTGCCGTACCCCCGGCAGGTGATGGTCCGCCAGCGCCATGGAGAGAAAGGGGTCTTTCGTGCGCGATGAAACCATCGAAAACAAGCTTGACGACGCCGACGTGACCTCGTATCCGCTGCGTTGGTGGGGTGTGGCGGTGCTGGCGTTGGCCGTGATCATTCTCGCGGTCGACATGACGGTGCTGAACTTCGCGTTGCCGGCGATTTCGCGCGATCTCGATCCGTCGGGCACTCAGTTGCTGTGGATCGTCGACATTTACGCGTTCGTCATCGCGACGCTGCTGATCACCATGGGCACGCTGGGGGACCGCATCGGCCGTCGCAAGTTGTTGTTGTGGGGCATCACGGGTTTCGGCGCGGCATCGTTGATGGCCGCCTACGCGATGAACCCGACGGTGCTCATCATCGCCCGCGCGCTGCAGGGCGTGGCGGGCGCGACGCTGATGCCGTCGACGTTGTCGCTGATCAAGGCGATGTTCCCCGACAAGAACGAGTTGCCGCGGGCGATTGCGGTGTGGATTTCGTGCTACTCGCTCGGCGCGATCATCGGGCCGGTGCTCGGCGGTTGGCTGCTGGAGCACTTCCACTGGGGTTCGGTGTTCATCATCAACGTGCCCGTCGCCGTCGCCGTGGTCGTCGGCGGGTTGCTGGTGCTGCCGGAGTCGAAGGCACAGGCCCCGGGCCGGTTCGACATCGTCGGCGCGGTGTTGTCGATGGTGGCGCTGTTCGGCGTCGTCGGCGCGCTGAAGGCCGCGACGGCGGGGCTGTCCTGGTGGATTCCGGCCCTGCTGGCCACCGCGGCGCTGCTGGCCGCCGGTGCCCTGGTGGCGCACCTGAACAACGCGCCGCACCCGCTCGTCGACGTTCGGCTGCTGCGGGACCGCGCGTACGCGATGGCCGTGATGGTCAACGCGATGTCGTCGTTCCTGCTCGTCGGCGCGATGTTCTACCTGACGCAGTACCTGCAGGTTGTCCTCGGCATCAGCCCGGTCCACGCCGGTCTGCTGCTCATGCCGGGGATGATTTCCTCGATGGCGGCCACGGTGGTCACCGGCGAGTTGGTGGGGAAGTTCTCGGCACGGCCGTTGCTGCTCACCGCCATCACGTTGGCCACCGCAGGCCTGGCCATGCACGTCGTGGAGGCCTCCGGCGCGTGGCCGGCGGTGTCGTCGGGCGCGGGCGCCCAGATCTGGTTCGGCATCTCGTTCGTCATGTTGGGCGTGGGCACCGGCATGATCGACCCGGTGACCAACACGATCATCCTGGGCTCGGCCCCGCCGGAACAGTCCGGTGCGGCGTCGGCGCTGTCGGAGACCGGCTACGAGCTCGGCGGGGCCTTCGGTGCCGCGATCCTGGGGTCGGTGCTGGTGAGCGCGTATTCGCGCCAGCTGTCGACGGTCGACCTTCCGCTGGATTCGGCCCAGACCGCGGAGTTGTCCGACAACGTCAACTCCGCCCACGGGTTGGCGGAGTCGTTGCCGGCGGATCTCGCGGCGACGGTCATCGATGTCGCGGATGCGGCGTTCACCGCGGGCATGGGCTGGGCTGCGGCGACGGCGGTGTTGTGCTGCGTCGCGACGGCGGTGGCCGTGCGCGCCCTGCTGCCGGACGTGCGCGCCGGCGGAGACGCGGCCCATGAGGTCGCCCCCGGGCGATCGTCGTTAGAATGAAGCCCGATCGCGGGCTTTCGGACGGGCCCGCTCCACGGGACCCCAAAAGAGGAGAGTGTGAACCCAATCATGGCCGATGCGCCGCATGATCCGAATCCCCTTCGCGCCTGGCTCGCCGCCGCGGACCTTGATCTTCGGGGGCGTTTGACCGCCCTGGCCGCCGACGCCGATTCGGATGGCGGCGCAGAGGCCCTGGTGGCCTGGTGCGGCATCCGGATGGATGAGGTGGAGCGCATCGACGGGTTCCTCGGCCCGCTGCTCAAGACGGTCGACGTCGACGGTGCGCGCGGCGTCGCCGATTCCTTTCCCGCCGTGTTGCTGGCGTCCCTGGTCGGTCGCGCCGCCCGCGTGGCGTCGACGTCGGATCTGTGGACGGACTGGACCGCCGGCCTGCAGCTGGACCCGGAGTCGGCGGACGTCGACGCGTTCGTCGAGTACGTCGTCGAGCGGGTGCCGGAGATCCTCGCCGAGCTGGGGCTGCCCGATGTCGCGCTTCTCGACGGCGCCCCCGCCGAACCCGGCACCCGCGAGGACTCCGCCCGCCTGATGATGCTCCACGCCGGCGTCCAGCAGTCGGTGATTCCGCTGGTCATCGAGAAAATCGAGGACGCCGCCGGAATCGGGGGCCAGGGCGGGGCAGGTGGCGGCGGGGCGTCGTCAAGCGATCTGGTGCAGAAGCTGCAGCCCGTCCGCGAACGCATCGATGCCATGGTGTCCGGCTTCGCCGCCGACGCCGACGCCGACGTGCCGCGCGCCCTGCGCGTGTTGTCGCAATCCGCGGCCAAGCGCGCCCGCACCCTGGTGGCGGCGACCCTCGGCTACCTCATGGCCACCGCCGCCGACCCCGCCAACTGGGAATCCCGCGAGGACCTCGGGCCCGAGGAGGTCGGCCTGCCGCCGATCCTGCTCGACGCCGCCCGCGAGGAATTGCGCGCCCGGCCCGCCGGCACCCCGGCGCGGCGCACCGCCGTCGGCGTCGTGGCCACCACCGGCCGCCCGCAGCTGTTCTTCGATGACCAGGAGCACCGCGTCTGCGTGCAGCTGCCCACCCCGTCGGCGCCGGCCGGACGGTCGTGGCTGGTCACCTACGGCGGCACCATCGTCGCCGAACCGGCAGTCGCCCTGAACGACGACGCGCCGCGACCGGTCGTGCCCATCACCGAACCCGTGCGCGAAGTCCTCGTCGAACTCGGCGACGGGCCGAGCTGGCGGGTGCCCGCCATCGACACCGCGGACCCCGTGCTCATCTTCGGCGACGACGGCCAGTCCGTCACCGACAAGGTGTCGCTGCACTCGACGTCGGTGCACGTGGTCTACCCGAACGACGCCCGCCTGGTCGACCCCGTCACCGGTGACGACGTGCCGTTGCTGTCCGAGCCGGCCCCCGCCGAGTGGGAGCTGTGGCAGGTGGCGCAGGCAGATTTGCGCGACGTCCATGCGCTGCAGGTGGTGCGCCCCGGCGTCGTCGGCGAAGTTCGCTCCGCGTCGCCGATGCGCCGCCCGAAGCTGAGCATCCCGCATGCCCGCCTCGACGGTGCGTCGACGGGCCACGGCACCCCGGTCCACGCCGGCGGGCCCGTCGCGGAGTTCCCGCCGACGCTGTCCGGACGCGATGAGTCGTGGCGCGTGCAGGTCGCCGATTTCCCCGGCTACGGCACCTTCGCCGAGGACATGATCATGGTCTACGACCTCGAGGTGCCCGCCGCCGGTGGCGCGGTCGACGTGCTCACCGACGACGACTACCCGTGGCTGGGCGAGTTCGTCGTCCGCCTGACCAACCCGCGGGGCCGCAGCTTCCAGTCGCACTTCGCGGTGGCGGAGCAGACGGACCTGGACGTCTCCTACCGCGGCGGCGGCGACGGTTTCCGCATCCCGGAGGAATCGGGCCTGAGCCCCGCCGAAGTGCGCGTGACCTCGGGCGACAAACCCCTGGAGGTCGAGCCCGCCGTGCTGCGGCTGGGGGCGGCGGAATCGTCCGGCGTGGTCGACCTGTCCACCGACGAGGGCGCCCACATGGAGATTCGGGTCAAGCCGGGCCGTCTGCGGTTCGAGATCCCGCTGTGCGACGAAAGCCCCGTGCGCGGCACCCGCACCCTGCGCACCCGCCCGGGCCACGTCGACGCCCACGGGGTGTTCCGCGTCTCCGCGCCCGGCGAGCTGCGGCATGCGCACCTGGCGGTGAAGTCGGGGGAGCGCGACATCTGCCGTGTGCCGCTGACCCGCCGCGGCGACGACGCCTTCGCCGATTTGGGCTCCTACGCCGACCGCGTGGCCATGCTCGACGACCTCACCATCAGCCTCGACTGGACCCGCGTCACCGGCCGCCGTCGACTGTCCGTGCCGCTGGTCGCCGCCCCCGCCGCCGATCCCGTGCGGTCGGTGGTCCGCGAGGGCTCGGAGCTCGTCGTCGACGTCGATCCGACCGTCGCCGATTTGCCGATGACCGCGTGGGTGTGGTGCCCGACGCGTCCGTGGCGTTCGCCGATGGCGCTGCCCGTCGTCGACGGACGGTGCACGCTTGCCGACGACGCCGCCGAGATGGACACCTTGGTCGCGCAGGTCGTCGTCGGCCGCGAGTCCGATCGACACCCCCTGTGGCCGGCGCCGGATGCCGCCGTGGTGGTGGACGAGGCGCCGGCGGCGGAGAACGCCGGTGCCGACGAGGAGATGCCGGACACCCCGGGCGTGCGCGAACTGACGGGCGTGTGGTCGCTGTTCGAGACCCTGCGCGCCGGTCGCGCCACGATCATGCCGCAGGTCTCCGAGTCGCTGACCCCGGACAACCTCCGCCGCCTGCTCACCGCCGACCCGCGCACGGGCCTGGCCGCGCTCAACGGGTCGACGATTCGCCTGGGCGACCAGCCGGGAATGTTCGTCGCCTCCGGTCTGGTGCTCGGCGACTTCACCGAAACGACGCCGACTCCGGGTCGTCGCCGCGTGCCGTGGCTCGGGGCCCTGGCGGCGATGGCCGATCTGGCCGATCCGTCGTCAAGCGTGGCGAAACAGAAGGACCAGATCGATCACCTGCGCCGCGCCGGCGGCGAAGCGCTGATCCGCGCCCTGGCCACGGGCCAGGACACGACGCTGGAGTCGGCGTGCATCGACCAGACGTCGGTGCAGATCACCGCGCTGCCGGAGCCGCAGGCCGCCGCGATTCTGGCGCAGGTCTTCGACGGCCACCGCATGGTGCCCGGGCCGCTGACCGACGACGACGCGCGTTTCACCGCCATCCACGAAGTCGTGTCCAACCGCGCCGACATCGTCGAGGCCGGCATCATGCCGGGCCTGGCGGCGGCGTCGCGGGCGCTGTTCCAGGCGGTGTCGCGGACATCGCCGAAGCTGCGCAAGGCCGTCAACGTGCGGTTCCACAAGCTCGACGGCATCGACGCCGACGACCCGTCGCTGCACTGGACGCTGGTGCCGGGCACGTCGCTGCTCATCGCGGTGGCCGCCCGCGCCCTGGCCCGCCAGAAGGCAGCCAACCCCGACGTCGACGACTCCGTCGTGCGCAGCCTCATCCCGCTGTGGGCGCAGCTGGCCGACATGGTGCCGACGCTGGTGATGGGCGACCTGCTCATCGCCGACGCCCTGGTCACCCATGCGCTCCACGGCGACCTGACGGACCCGAAGGAGCCGGAGCCGGTCGAGACCGAGGGCGGCGCCGGGCATGAGGCGGAGCCGGTCGACCAGGCCGCCGCCGACGCGAAGTCCAACGAGGCCGCCGTCGCAGCCGCCGACGACATCATCGGCGACGACGATCTGCCGGATCTCATTTCCGAGTAGCGGTGCCGGCGGGCCGACGACACGAACGAGGAGAAACGCGTTGAACGAAATCGACATCCTGGGTCTGGTGATGTTCGCCGTCATGGCGGGCGCCGGGCTGTTGCTGATCTGGGTGGCGCGAGCCACGGCGTCGGGCAAGATCAAGCGCAACGCCGTCGCAGGCATCCGCACGCGCAAGACCATGGCCAGCGAGGAAGCGTGGCTGGCGGCCCACGTGCGCGCCAAGACTCCCACGCTCCTCGCCGGCGTCGCATCCCTCCTCGGCGGCGTCGCGACGCTGCTGCCGATGGGGCTGAACCAGATGATGGTCGTGGTGATGGTCGCCACCGGCATCACCTTCGTGCTGGTGGCCTACGGCGCGATCGTCGGCGGGCAGGCTGCCGACGAGGTCACGTCATCGGGCCAGGCCTGACGCGCTCGGCCGGGGTACGACCGACGGACGGTCGGCGCTCAGTCGGCCGTTGCGCCGCCGCCCGCGGACGACCCGCGTCTATCCCAGCACCGCGTAGCCCCAGGCCGGGAGGGTGACCACGCCGTCGCCGAGGGCCGCGGGCGCGTCGGGATGGGTGTGGAGCAGCTCGTCGTACCCGGCGTCGACGCTGACTTCGGCGGGTTCGTCGGAGAAGTTCGCCGCCAGGTGCACGACGTCGCCGTCGGCGCTGCGGGTGAGCAGCAACGTCCGCCCCTCGACCTTCGTCGCCACCGAATCCGCCCACGGCGACCCCAGGGCGGGGCGGGTGCGGCGCAGGCCGAACAGGGTGCGGTAGGCGTCGAGAAGCCCCGTGTGGGGTGCGTCGGCGAGCTCGTCCCACTTCAGCTTCGACATCTCGAAGGTCTGCGGATCCGCCGGGTCGGCGATGTCCTCGGGATTCCACCCTGCGCGGGAGAACTCGCGGATGCGGCCCTCGCGGGTCAGGCGCAGCAGCAGGTCCGACTCGTGGGAGCAGAAGAACGCGAACGGCGTCGACGCGCCCCACTCCTCGCCCTGGAACAGCATCGGAGTAAACGGCGAGCAGGCGATGACCGCCGCCTTCAGCGCCTGTTTGGCGGGCGTGAGGTTCATCGACGGCCGGTCGCCGGCGGCCCGGTTGCCCGTCTGGTCGTGGGTGGTGGTGTAGGTGACGAAGGCGCTCAGCGGCTGCACCGACAAATCCAGCGGCCGGCCGTGGACGCGGCCCCGGAACGTCGACATGGTGCCCGCGTGGTGGAACGCCTCGCGCAGCGTCTGCGCCAGGGTCTCCACGGTGCCGAAGTCCGAGTAGTACGCGTGGTCCTCGCCGGACACGACGGTGTGCAGGGCGTGGTGGACGTCGTCGTCCCACTGGGCGGCGAGGCCGTACCCGCCGGCGGCGCGCGGCCGGACCAGCTTCGGGTCGTTCTGGTCGGACTCGGCGATGAGGCTGCGCGGCACTCCGGTCTGGGCTGCGACGGTGTCGGCGACGACCTGCATCTGCTCGAGGATGTGGAACGCGCCTTCATCGTGCAGGGCATGGACGGCGTCGAGGCGCAGGCCGTCGATGCGGTAGTCGACGAGCCACATGCGCACGGCGTCGAGGATGTACGCGCGGACTTCGTCGGAATCCGGGCCCGTGAGGTTGACCACCTCGCCCCAGCCCGTTTCGCCGCCGGAGGTGTACGGGCCGAAGAAACCGACGTAGTTGCCGTCGGGGCCGAAGTGGTTGAACACCACGTCGAGGATGACGGCCAGACCGCGCTCGTGGCAGGCGTCGACGAGCTTCTGCAGCCCCGCCGGACCGCCGTAGCCTTCGTGGACGGCATGCCAGCTGACGCCGTCGTAGCCCCAGTTGCGATCGCCGCCGAAGGGCTGCACCGGCATCAGCTCGACATGGGTCACGCCCAGGTCCACCAGGTGATCGAGTCGCTTTACGACGCCGGCGAAATCACCCGAATCGGCGTACGTGCCCACGTGCAGCTCGTAGATCAGGCCGCCGGGGAGAATGCGGCCCGTCCAGTCCGCCGACCGCCAATCGTGGGCGTCCAGGTCGACGACCTCGGAAAAACCGTGGGGGCCGTCGGGCTGGCGGCGCGAACGGGGGTCGGGCAGGGGGATCGTCCAGTCTCCGACGGGGTCGGCCGCGGTGGTAGTGCCGGACCCGTCGGAGCCGTCGGCGTCATCCTGCTGGGGTGCGCCGTGCCCGGCGGTGGCCCGCATCCGGAAGGCGTAGCGCTCGCCGACGGTCATCTTCCTGTCGGCTTCGAACCAGCCGCCCTCGACGGCGGTCATGGCGCTGTGCTCGGGGGAGGCGGGATCACCCGTCAACAGCTCCACTTCGGCGGCGTACGGGGCCCAGACGCGGTAGTTGCTCATGCCATCGATCGTAGGGGTTTGCCGCGTTCACGGCAGGCGACGGGAGAGGGGACGCGCGGCCCGGCGACCGACGGGTGCGACAATGGCGCCATGTCCCCCCTCATCGTGCCGGCCCGGGGTTCCCTGACCACCGCGGAGCTGGAGATCAAGCGTTCGCGCTTCATCACGTGGATCGGGCGTGCCGACGACGGCGACGAAGCCCGCGACCTCATCGCACTGGCCAGGGCGGAGTACCCCGATGCCCGCCACCACTGCTCGGCCTACATCCACGAGGTGCCCGGGGCCAACCGCGTCGAGCGGTCCTCCGACGACGGCGAGCCCTCCGGCACGGCCGGCCGCCCGATGCTCGACGTCCTCGTCGGCTCCGGCCTCACCGACGTGGTCGCCGTGGTCATCCGCTACTTCGGCGGCGTCAAGCTCGGCACCGGCGGGCTGGTGCGGGCGTACTCCGACGCAGTGTCCGAATGCCTCGCCGACGTGCCGCGCGCCCGGCGGGTGCGCCGCGAGATCAGGTCCGTCGCCGTCGACGCCGCCGACGCCGGCCGGGTCGAATCCGAACTTCGCGCCCGCGGTTTCGTCATCTCCGACACCGAATGGGGAACCGTCGCAAAGCATCTCGTGGAAATCGAACCCGGGCACGCCGACCGCCTCGACGGGGTGCTGCAGGCCATCACGCACGGTGCGCTGACGTCCGGCGAAGCGGGGGAGACGTGGACGGAAGAGCCGGTCCGCGCGTGAATCGTCTGTAACCTGGGTCACGAATCGGAGGCGCCGGGCCTCGGTTGCCGGGCCACCGGGCCACAGGGCCGGACCAACATGCAACGTGGAGGAACAATGACCCAGGACGTGCTGCTCGTCGACCGCGACGGGCACGTGGAGACGTGGACCATCAACCTGCCGGAGATCCGCAACCCGATCTCCTCGCCCGACGTCATCGACGCGATCGTCGCCAACGTCGACCGCGTCAACGCCGATCTCGCCGTCCGCGCGGTGATCCTCACCGGCGCCGGGCCCGCGTTTTCCGCCGGCGGCAACGTCAAGGACATGGTCGACCGCGCCGGGATGTTCGGCGGCGCCCCGCACCAGATCCGCCAGTCCTACCGCTCCGGCATCCAACGCATCCCCCTGTCGCTGTACAACTGCGAAGTCCCCGTCATCGCCGCCGTCAACGGCCCGGCGGTCGGCGCCGGCTGTGACGTCACCCTGATGTGCGACATGCGCGTGGCCTCGACGAAGGCGTGGTTTTCCGAAAGCTTCGTCGGCCTCGGCATCATCCCCGGCGACGGCGGCGCCTGGCTGCTGACCAAGACCCTCGGGCCCGCCCGCGCCGCCGAAATGGCCCTGACCGGCGACCGCGTGACCGCCGAAAAGGCCCTGGAGTGGGGCATGGTCAACGAAGTCGTCGAGCAGGATGAGCTTCTCGACGCCGCCCGGGCCCTGGCCGGCCGGGTGGCCAAGAATCCGCCGAACGCCGTGCGCATGGCCAAGAAACTCCTGCGCGAATCCCAGCACCAGTCGTTGGCCGGCGTGTTGGAGCTGTCGTCGGCCATGCAGGCGCTGGCGCACCATTCCCGCGATCACCGGGAGGCCCTCGACGCGTTCATGGAAAAGCGCCCCGGCACCTACACCGGGGAGTGATCCCGCCGCTGACGTCGACGGGTACGACCAGGGGATGACGAGACCATCCGCGGCTCGGCTTAGAATGACGTCATGAGCAGCCTTCAGCCGTATCAGCAGAACCCGATCCAGCAGCGCAAGGACGCGGTGCGCCGGTACAGCCGCAATGCCCTGGTGTGGACCGGTGGCGGCGTCGCCGCCGGCGTCGCGTTCGGCCTGCTGGCGTCGTCGTGGTCCTTGTTCGTCATGCTGACGGTCATCGGCGTCGTCGGCGGTTTCATCAACTGGCAGAAGGTCCAGAAGATCGTCAACTACCGCGACGCCCAGTAGGGCGAGGGCACCCCGCACCCCACCCCAGGATCGGAACATGAACCACACCGACGACTCCGCGCCCGTGCGCGTCGACGCGTGGCTGTGGGCCGTGCGACTGCTCAAGACCCGTTCGCAGGCCGCCGACGCCTGCCGCGGCGGACACGTGAAAATCAACGGCACCGCGGTCAAACCCGCCCAGCAGGTCGTGCCCGGCGACGAGATCCGCGTGTGGGCCCACCACCGCGAGACGATCGTCGAGGTCACCCGCACCATCGCCAAGCGCGTCGGCGCGCCGGTGGCCCGCACCTGCTACGTGGACAAGACCCCCGCCCCGCCGCCGCGCGAAATGTTCGCCGCGCTGCCCGTGCGCGACCGTGGCGCCGGCAGGCCGACGAAGCGCGAGCGCCGTCAGATCGACAAGCTCCGCGGCCGCGACTGACTCTCCCTACCCGACAAGAACCTTAATCACGAGAAGCTCATGGTAGTGGTCAGCTAACGTAATCGCCGCGTGTTTTTGAGCCCCCTACCCACACTGCTCAGGCCGATAAGACAATTCCGGGGCGCTTGATCGGTTGCACTCCAGGCTTCGATCTTTACAAAACCTCGGGTTCAGATCGTGAATGAAACACCTTTCCGCCAGGAAAGGACACGGTTTCATGTACCCGCTCGAAACCCGCCAACATGTCATCACCGTGGTCGCCGACACAGGACTGTCGGCCGCAGACGCCGCAGCAGCAGCCGGAGTTGACCACCTCACCGCGAAGCGATGGTTGCGGGCGGCCGGCATCGAACTGGCGCGCGGCAGCCGCGGTGGATCGGCCACCAGACGCGATGAATGCCAACGTCGCGCAGGCGAGATGCTCGCCTCGGGGATGACCCGCAGGGAAATAGCCCGCCAAATGGGCTTTTCCTACAACACCATCCGGCGGTGGTGCAAGGATGGGCAGATGCCTCATCGTCAGCTGCCAACCCGCGATGCCCAGGCCAGGTTCGACGAAACGATCCGCGCATTGCAGCACGACATCGACACCGACACCGATCGGGCGACGGTCGGACGGGGCGCGCGGCTACTGTACGCCCAACGCCAGATCATCGCCTTGGCCGATATGGCAGGCCACACGCAACAAGCCATCGCCGAATTGGCACGCACCTCGGTATCGGCGGTCAGCCGCGAACTTCGGCGCGGCGCCGGGGCGGGCCACACGTATGTCGCCTCCTTTGCCCAGGAGCGGGCCACCACGGCATTTCGGCGGCCACGGTTACGCAAACTCGACGCCAACCTGCGGCTTCGCGCCGAGGTCATCGACCGGCTCAACATGGGTTGGTCGCCCAGGTTAATCGCGCTGGATCTGCGTGAGTGCTTCGGCGACGATGGGACGATGACCATCTCCGGCGAGACGATTTACCAGTACCTCTACGTCCAGGGCAAAGGCGCGTTGCGTCAGGAACTCAAGATCGAAAAATCGCTGCACTCTGGTCGCGCCGCACGCGGGCCCCGGTCGCTGTTGCCCTCGCGGCGCGGCGCCAAGTCCTGGGTTGACGGTGCCCACATCAGCCAGCGCCCGGCGGCCGCCGAGGATCGTGCGGTGCCCGGCCACTGGGAAGGCGACCTGATCATCGGTTCCGGCCAGCAATCGGCGGTGATCACCCTGGTGGAGCGGACATCGCGTTTTGTGATGATGCGCAGGCTCGCCGATGATCACACCTCCGGCACCGTCGTGGAGGCGATCAGCGAGATGATCGGATCCATGCCCGAGCACCTGCGGGCGTCACTGACATGGGATCAGGGAGCGGAAATGGCCCAGCACGCCACCTTCACCGTCGCCACCGGCTGCGAGGTGTTCTTCTGTGACCCGCATTCGCCGTGGCAGCGTGGGACCAATGAGTCGACCAACGGATTGATCCGCCGGTTCTTCCCCAAGGGCACCGATTTCCGCGACGTCACCGATGAGCGGATCGCAGAGGTCGCAATGCTGCTCAATACCCGTCCGCGGGAAACCTTGAACTTGATGACGCCGGCTGCGAAACTCGACGAGATCATCGGTGTTGCATCGACCGCTTGAATCCGCCAACGAGCGAAGAATACCGAGGTCTCCAATGAGCTCGCAGTCACGGCGGCGCCACGATAAAACCGGGTTTCGTCGGAAAAGGGGTCGGCCCGGGCGTAAAACGGTCGTAAAGGACTTCAAAGGGGCTCATCCGGATCTGGAGTGCGTAATTAGC